>NZ_PNCN01000075.1:0-46175 GCF_005886135.1 Pseudoalteromonas sp. S4741
CCCGAACCCCGAACCCCGCAATTAAGCTATTAGTTTCTCCGCAAGGTTGAGTTCCATTGTTGCTTTTAATAAACGGTATAAGTTAATTGATGCGTCTATTTCTTCTTTACGGTTGGTTAAGCTTTCAATATTTAAACCCAGTGGTACACCTAAGTGGGCACAGCTTTTTAAAATTGAGTCGAGGTTTTCGCGACAAATACGCACCGATTCGCTTAATGTATTTTCCGAATCAAGCATGCGCCATTTAGTTGCCTCTGGCACTGAGATACCTAGCCATTGCATAAACTCTAAGGTTTTTTCACCACCACAAGGCGTAAAGGTCAATATAATCCGATTAGGTGTCAGGCCTTGTGCTTTGCATGTGCGCGCATAACTGGTTATTAGATCTATGGTTGCTTGTGCGTTGTACACGGCTTGAGAGATAAAAAACTGACACCCTTGTGCTGTTTTTTCTATTAAGCGTTGGTGCTCGTTGCGCTTATTGGCATGGCGCTCAGCAATGGTTACACCACCTAAAAAGAAGTCTTCAGACTGCTCTGCCAGAGTTTTGTAGGCATTCGGTAAGCTCAGCTTTATATCACCTGCTGATGATGGGCTGCCCACCAACACCACGTTTTTTAAATCGTAGTCATTTTTAGTTTCATCTAACCACGCTTTAAACTCACTCACACCGCGCTGAGCTACACTTTTATAAGTAATTACATCAAGATCAGATAAGCCTCGTAAGAGTTGACTGTACTCGCGCGGATCAACTGTTTGCTTAAATGCAAATGGACGCGCTTGCTCTGTACGGCTGCTTTCATCTTGAATGTCATAAATAATTACGCCGTCATATTCAATTTCGTGTAAACGGCCTAATAACTTTTCGGCAATGACTTTTAATTGCGCTTTATCAGTCCCAATTTTTGGCGGTGTTGTGCCAATTAGGTAAACACCTTGGTTGGTGTCCTGTATTTTTTCTTGAAGTGATAAAGCCATAATCCTCATTCCAGCTTAATTTGTGATGATGGATTTAATATAGCAGCCATTTAGACGTCTAGATAGATTTATTTATTGAAAGTTTCTCAACTAACGTGAATTATTTTCATAGTTAAACCAAGTTACCAGCAATAACTGACACAGTTGTTTACATAATTAATAGGCTTAGGGCTCTTATGTTTAATTACTTTACGGCATACTTAGTTTGGTAAATGTTTTAAAAATTGCTCAATTTAAAAAGGGATAACAATGAAGTTTAAATTATTGGCAACTAGCCTAGCGGTATCGCTGGCCTTAACAGGTTGTGCTATGCAGCAAAGTCAAAACACGCAAACAGCAGCTCAACAAGAACAAGTTAATAAAGCAGATGAGCGTGTTTTTTCACAAGATTACCTAATAGAAGAGCTAGATAACGGCTTGCGCGTTATGGTAGTTAAAACCGATTACCCAGATGTAGTATCGCTACAAATACCTGTATCTGTTGGCTCGCGTAATGAAGTGGAAGCAGGTAAAACTGGTTTTGCTCACTTTTTTGAACACATGATGTTTAAAGGGTCTGAAAAGTTTCCGCAAGATGTGTATTCAGATATTCTAAAAAATTCAGGAGTTGATAACCGCGCCTACACAACTAACGATTACACTAACTACCACTTAAATTTTTCAAAACAGCATCTTGATAAAGTACTTGAGATTGAAGCTGATATTTTTCAAAACTTAAGCTACACCGAAGAACAATTTAGAACCGAAGCGCTTACCGTTAAAGGCGAGTACTTAAAAAATAATGCCAGTCCAATTCGTAAATTATTAAGTGCGGTACGCCAAGAAGCGTTCGATAAACATACCTATAAACACACTACTATGGGCTTTTTTGAAGATATTGAAGCCATGCCAGATCAAATGGCCTACGGTAAAGAATTTTTTGATAAGTTTTATAAGCCTGAATATGTATCGCTTGTGATTGTTGGTGATGTTGATCCAAAAGAGACCATGGCGATGGTTAAAAAACACTGGGGTAACTGGCAAAAAGGCGACTATGTTGCTGATATTCCAAAAGAGCCAACTCAGCAAGCGCCAAAATATGTGCATGAGCAAAACGAGGGATTACCTGGCCATTGGTTACTTGTGTCGTATAAAGGGGCTGCATGGGAGCCTCAGAAAAAAGACAGAGCCGCATTAGATTTACTGTCGCAGCTTTATTTTTCTAGCAATTCAGATATTTACCAAGAGCTGGTAGTAGAAAAGCAAATCGCGAGTCAAATGTTTACCTATAATCCAGAGACAAAAGATCCAGGGTTACTGCATGTATTTGTAAAAGTTGAAAATGCCGATGATTTAGCCACAGTGCGTGATGCTATAAACCGTACCTATGCCAAAGCGCGTACCGAGTTGGTTGATAGCCAAAAACTCAGCGATTTAAAGTCTAATCTTAAATACAGCTTTATAAATGGTTTAGATTCATCGCAAGCAATTGCCTCTACACTTGCCAGCTATATGCATTTTGAGCGCGATCCTGAGGTGATAAACCAACTGTATAAATCAGCAGACAATATCACTAGCGAAGATATTAGAGCCGTTGCAAATAAGTATTTTGTTGATAATGAACGCACCACAATTACTATGTCAGCACTTGATAAAGCCCCTGGTTTTGAACAAGAAAGCGATTTAGATGCCTTGGTCGCTAAGTATCAGCAAGTACCGAGTAAGCCTATTTTTAAGGTGCTGGATAAAACCAATAGCTCGCCGTTAATCGATATTAACTTATTATTTAATACCGGTGCCGCTGCCGATCCGCAGGGTAAAAAAGGCGTAGCGGCTTTAACTGCCGCAATGCTGGCGCAAGGTGGCTCAACCTCAATGAGTTACAAAGATATTAAAAAGGCAATGTATCCGCTGGCGGGTAGCTTTGGTTATCAAATAGATAAAGAAATGCTGTCGTTCCAAGGGCGTATTCATAAAGATAATGCTGCTCAGTGGTATGCCTTAGTGAGTGAGCAGCTGTTAAGCCCAGGCTTTAGAGAAGATGACTTTAAACGTCTGAAAAAAGAAATGATCGATGGCATTAAGTCGGGTTTAAAAGCCTCTAATGATGAAGAGTTGGGTAAAGAAGTGCTCTACAGCGTACTTTATAAAGGTCACCCTTATGAAAGCTATAACTACGGTGACTTATCAGATTTAGAAGCGCTCACTCTTGATGATGTTAAAGCGTTTTATAATGCTGAACTTACACAAGCTAAACTTACTGTGGGTTTAATTGGTGCCGTGCCTGAAAAACTTAAAGCACAAATGTTAACTGACTTAGCGACACTCCCTAAAGGCGAACAAAGCCGCTTAACAATCCCTGATGCGCCAGAGCTTAAAGGTCATCATGCAACGATTGTTGAAAAGTCAGCGCAATCAACGGCTGTATCGTTTGGCTTTCCTATTGATACCATTCGTAGCAGCGACGACTGGACTTCATTGTGGTTAGTGCGCTCGTACTTTGGTGAGCATCGCAGTTCTAACAGTTACTTGTACGAACGTATTCGTCAAACGCGTGGTATGAATTACGGTGATTACGCCTACATTGAATACTTCCCTCGAGGTATGTTTCAAACTAAACCGGATGCAAACTTAGGGCGCTCTGAGCAAATATTCCAGGTGTGGCTGCGTCCACTGCGCTCAAACAACGATGCGCATTTTGCAACCCGTACCGCATTATTTGAACTAGATAAGCTAATTAAAAATGGCATGACTGAGGCTGATTTTGAAGCCACACGTAACTTTTTAATTAACTTTGTGCCACAAATGGTTGCTAGTCAAAATCGCCAGTTAGGTTATTCGCTAGATAGCGAGTTTTATAACACCGATAGTTTTGTAAACTACGTCACAAGCAAACTGAAAACATTGACTGTTGACGATGTAAATCGAGTGATTAAAGATAACCTACAAACTGAGAATATTCACTATGTGTTTGTTACCGGTGATGGTGAAGATATGCAAAAACGTTTAGCAACTATGCAAACCTCACCTATGGTTTACAACACCGATAAGCCTGTCGGGTTAGTGGCTGAAGATAAGGTAATTGCTGATTATAAACTGGCAATTCCTGCAAAAAATATTGAAGTAGTAAAGGTGGATAAAGTATTTCAATAATTTAAGTTTTTAAGTATTAAAAAATGCCCCTGTGCAGTAAGCATTGGGGCATTTTTATATTTTATTAGTTACTTACTAAAAGTACTGAGGCTGCACCAAGGGCAAAACTAATAACAGAGCTAATAATCAAACCTGCAATAAAACTTTTAGATGGACTGTTATTGGCATCATTTTGGTTGTTTTCATCAAGCTTAATAAGCTCACCTTGGCGTACTTCAAATACCGCACATAAGGCCATGGTGGTTTCTTTTGAGGCTGCACCTTCTTTTTCTACTCGTTGAATGGTTCGTAAGCTTACATCGCAGGCATCGGCAAGCTGTTGTTGTATCCAATCGAATGTGTGCCTAAGCGACTTTACCGTTGTAGGGTTTAATTGCATGTTAAAGTTTTCCTACAATTAGCTCTACGACTGTTGCAGTGGTATAGCCAAATACTGCACCACCTAACGCGCAGCCTAGAATAAAAAAGCCGCTTTTTTAGGAGCGCTAGGAAGACTACTTTGAACTTGCTTGGCAAGCACTTCTTGATCTTTGTATAGAGTGCACTCAAGTCGTCCTGTGAGTATATTGAGCATGTCAAATTTCACTTGGTACTGCGAATTTTCAAAATCAAATGTGTGTGAGCTTTTTATATTAACACTGCGCCTGCTGCTAACTAAGTCATCGTTAATATAGACTTCTTCTTTACCTGTAAAGTAGCTTCCAAAACAGGCTATTTGGTTATCGCCATCTTGAAAGTAAAATTTATAGCCTAATTTTTTTGTATTTAATATGTCGTTTTTCATCATCGTTATCCTTGTTGAGTTGATGATGCTAATTTAGCGTTTATTATTATTTTTTACGCCGTCAGCAGTACGCCAGTGGCTATTTTGGCACATGACACACGTGCTGTCATATGTTGTTATTTACTGATTTTTATTAACTTATTTTATTTTTGTATGAATGCTTAAACCTGCCTAGCTGTCATATAGTATGGCTTTGAAAAAGTAGTCTAAAAATGAAATTTAACTAGTTATATATAATAACCAGAACAAATAACGAAGAGATTAACACCTAGGCGCCTAAATCCGTTAGAATTGGCGGTAGGCTCTTTGTAATAACTTAAGGCAGTATTATGCGTCATGAAATTTGGCAACAGCTTCGTAGTGAAGCAAATGAAGTAGTAACTCGTGAACCCCTTTTAGCGAGCCATGTGTATTCGTGTATTTTAAATCATGAGTGCTTAGGGTCGGCATTGAGTTTTATTGTTGCTAACAAGCTAGCTGATGCTGTGGTTTCTGCTTTTACAATCCGTGAGCTGTTTGACCAAGCTTTTGTAAAGTGTGACCGCATGCTGACACATGTTGCTCATGATATTAAAGCGGTAAAAGACCGTGACCCTGCCGCCGAAACCTACCTTACCGTGATTTTAAATTTAAAAGGGTTTCATGCGATACAAGCACACCGATTAGCTAACTGCTTATGGCAACAAAACCGTAAAGAGCTTGCGCGCTTTATTCAAAGCCGTACTTCAGAGGTGTTTGGGGTTGATATTCACCCTGCTTGTAAAGTAGGCCAAGGCATTATGTTTGACCATGCCACCGGTATTGTTATAGGTGAAACCGCCGTAATTGAAGATAATGTATCTATATTACAATCGGTTACATTAGGTGGTACGGGTAACGAGCAAGGCGATCGCCACCCTAAAATCAGAGCGGGCGTACTTATTGGCGCGGGCGCTAAAGTACTGGGTAACATTGAAGTGGGCGAGGGCGCACGTATTGGCGCAGGTTCAGTGGTATTAAGCCCTGTACCACCTCACACAACTGCTGTTGGCGTACCTGCAAAAATTATTGGTCGCCCTGATTGTGAGTGCCCGGCAGAAAGTATGAACCAAAACTTTTTAGAATATCCCGAGCCAGAAAACGAATCGCACACCAGTGCAATGCTTTAATTTTTGAGTACCTAGAAATGATATATAAAAGTAACTTTGTGGCTATGCTGCTCTGTTTTTCTTCAGGCGTGGCGTTAGCAAGTGGTTACTTTTTGTTTTTTAAAGATTCCACTCGTGTTTCCTCAGCGCCCAAACAAGCTGTAATCTCTTCGGCTAACACTCAAGTCAATAATCAGCCAACTACTTTGCAAGGCCTAGTGCAGGTCAATAAAGCCCAAGTGACTGATCAACAAACTCAGCTAGCACAACATGTGGTTGAGCTTAATCAGCGGCTTGAAAAAAAATCAATCCAGCTTAAGCAGTCTCAACAACAGTTAAAGTTAAATCAATCAGAAAGTGTAGAGCTTGATGATGAGCTCGCAATACAGTTTGAACAAGAGGCTGATAATCTCGAATGGAGTTACGAGCTTGAAGTCGCGTTAACTGACTTTTTAATTATTAATGAGTTTGCAGATAGCGCTGAGCTTACAGCGCTAAAGTGTAAGCAAACAATTTGTAAGTTTGAGCTTACCATTAACCAACATGCCGTTAATTATGGAGCTAAATTATGGCGCGAGCTAAACGATAAGCTTCATCTTGAACCTTGGTGGCAGCAATTTAAACTCAGTGCATCTCAATCTAACGATGCCCGTATTGAGTTTACTGTTAGTACGCAAGGCTAGCGCTTAGCAATATGGCTAAGCTTCTACCTTTGAAATAACCTGGCCATCTACTAACTCAGTGATCAACACATCACCCACTTTTACATCTTCCACTGATTTAACCACTTTATTTTGCGCCGTTTTCGTTATGCTGTAACCGCGCGCCAATACATTAAGTGGGCTGACCGAATCAAGCCGACTTGCTTGTAAGGCAAGATTATTATTTGCGTGTTGTAGTTGCTGCTGCATAGCTTGGTGTAACCTTGCATGTAGCTGGGCTAACAGATGGCTTGCTTGTGCGAGCTTTTTATCTGGTGATTGGCGCATTAGTCTGGGTGTTAAATTAGCTAACACGCGTTCTTGCTGATATAAACGCTGACGCATTGCTTGTTGTAGTGCAATACTCAATTCATCTAAGCGTTGTGATTTTTGGTTTAGCTGATTGCGCGGGTGGCATAAATTAAGGCGATGCTGCAATTGTATGGCTAGTGCGCGTTTATCGGCAATGTCGTGTTTAAATGCATTCGCTAAACGATTAATTAACTGATTAACCCTATTATGTAGCTCTTGTGTATTGGGGCTTACGAGCTCTGCGGCTGCAGAAGGGGTTGCGGCGCGAACATCAGCGACATAATCGCTAATTGTGGTATCTATTTCATGGCCAACAGCGCTCACAATAGGCAGCGAGCTTTGATAAATAGCACGAGCAAGTTGTTCATGGTTAAAGCACCATAAATCTTCTAATGAACCACCACCGCGTCCGAGAATGATAACGTCGACTTCATTACGTAAATTTGCCAGCTCTATTTGCTTTATTAAATGGCCATGCGCTTCTTTGCCTTGCACCATCGCAGGGTAAATAACGATTTCTAATTGCGGAGCACGACGTTTTAGTACGGTTAAAATATCTTTAATTGCGGCGCCTGTAGGTGAGGTGATCACCCCTATGCGATTTATGTTTTGGGGCAGGGGCTTTTTATAAGCGGAGCTAAATAAGCCCTCTGCAGCCAAACGCATTTTTAGCGCGTCAAACTCTTGCTTAAGTTGCCCTTCGCCGGCAGGCTCCATATGTTCAACAATAAGCTGGTAGTCACCACGGGGTTCGTACAAAGATACACGTGCTTTAACGGTTACTTGTGCGCCGTTAATTGGTCGGTAACTTTGGTTGCGATTATTGCCTCGCCACATGGCGGCTTTAATTTGCGCTTTATCGTCTTTTAACGAAAAATACCAATGCCCAGAAGCAGGCGCAATAAAGTTAGAAATTTCACCAGTGAGTACTAAAGACGCAAAACCTTGTTCAAGTAGGGCACGTATTTCACGATTAAGGCGAGATACGGTATAAACCGTTTGCGAGGGCTTAGAAAACATAAAAACTACCAAAAAACATTTATAAATCTAGCTTATCATAAATAAATACAAAATATTATTTACTAGTGCCTACAACGCTGTTAAAATTTGGCCGCAATTCCTTATCTTAGATCCACATGTGAGAAGTTGCCAAAATGCTTAGAATCGCTAAAGAAGCTCTTACCTTTGATGACGTACTTTTAGTACCTGGTCATTCTACTGTTTTGCCACACACGGCAAATATTTCAACTCGCTTAACGCGTGGTATCAAACTTAACTTGCCGCTCATTTCAGCATCTATGGATACTGTTACAGAAGCTCGTTTAGCTATTGCACTCGCGCAGGAAGGTGGTCTTGGTTTTATTCATAAAAACATGACCATTGCAGAACAAGCGAAAAATGTTCGTAAAGTTAAAACCTATGAAGCAGGTATTGTTTCATACCCTGTTACAGTAACCGCCGATCTGACTATTGCAGATGCCGTTGAGCTGTCTCAGGAAAAGGGATTCTCAGGTTTTCCGGTCACCGATAGCGAAAATAACCTTGTAGGTATCGTAACTAGTCGTGATATGCGCTTTGAAACTAAGCTTGAACAGCCGGTTTCAACAGTGATGACGAAAAAAGAAAACCTAGTAACGGTTAAAGAGGGAACGGCTCGCGAAGATATCTTAAGCTTAATGCACGAACACCGCATTGAGAAGATTCTTGTGGTTGATGATGCGTTTAAACTTAAAGGCATGATCACCGTAAAAGATTACCAAAAAGCACAAGACAAACCAGATGCATGTAAAGACGAGCAAGGTCGTTTACGTGTAGGTGCTGCGGTAGGTGTTGGCGCAGGTACTGATGAGCGTATTGCTGCATTAGTTGAAGCCGGTGTTGATGTACTACTAATCGATACTTCTCATGGTCACTCTCAAGGTGTTATTGACCGTGTTGCAGCGACTCGTCAAGCTTACCCTGATTTACAAATTGTTGCGGGTAACGTGGCAACTGCCGAAGGTGCTATTGCTCTTGCAGATGCCGGTGTTGATGCTGTTAAAGTAGGTATCGGCCCAGGTTCTATTTGTACTACACGTATTGTTACTGGTTGTGGTGTACCACAAATAACAGCCATTTCTGATGCGGTTGAAGGCCTTAAAGGTCGCGATATTCCAGTAATTGCCGATGGTGGTATTCGTTTTTCTGGTGATATTGTAAAAGCATTGGTTGCCGGTGCATCGTGTGTAATGGTTGGCTCTATGCTAGCGGGTACTGAAGAAGCGCCAGGTGAAGTGGAGCTTTATCAAGGTCGTTACTACAAGTCTTACCGTGGTATGGGTAGCCTAGGTGCGATGGATCAAAAAGAAGGGTCATCAGATCGCTACTTCCAAAAATCAAACCAAGCTGACAAGTTAGTACCAGAAGGTATTGAAGGTCGTGTAGCTTACAAAGGGCCAATTGCAACCATTATTCACCAACAAGTGGGTGGTCTTCGCAGTGCAATGGGCTTAACCGGTTGTGCCACAATCGAAGAGCTAAACACTAAACCACAGTTTGTACGTGTAACTTCTGCTGGTATGGGTGAGTCGCATGTTCATGATGTGCAAATCACTAAAGAAGCACCGAACTACCGTTTAGGCTAATCAGCCTTTAACAACTTGAAAAAAGTGGGCTAACCTTTGTTAGCCCTAATATAGTCACGCAGCTTTAGCTGGTGGCGTTTAGCACCTGACTTTACGAGATACTTCATGAGCAAAGACATTCACGATTCACGAATCCTCATTTTAGATTTTGGTTCACAATACACGCAGTTAATCGCCCGTCGCGTGCGCGAAATTGGTGTTTATTGTGAGCTTTGGGCTTGGGATGTAACCGAAGAGCAAATTCGCGAGTTTAACCCACAAGGTATTATCCTTTCTGGTGGCCCAGAATCAACCACGCTTGAAAATAGCCCGCGTGCTCCTGAGTATGTATTCAATGCAGGCGTTCCAGTACTTGGTATTTGTTACGGCATGCAAACTATGGCAACGCAGCTTGGCGGCAGTGTACATAGTTCAGATAAAAAAGAATTTGGTTACGCACAAGTTGAAAAAGTGGGTAACTGTGCATTATTTGATGCCATTGAAGATCATATTACTGATGGCGGCAATGGCGTACTAGATGTGTGGATGAGCCACGGTGATAAAGTAATGGAAATTCCAGATACGTTTAAAACCACAGCTAAAACATCTACCTGCCCGCATGCGGCAATGTCTAACGAAGAAAAGCGCTTTTACGGTGTACAATTTCACCCAGAAGTAACGCACACGCATCAAGGTCAACGTTTACTAGAGCGTTTTGTTATTGATATTTGTGGTTGTGAAAAATTATGGACGCCGGCAAAAATAATTGATGACGCCATTGAACGTATCAAAGAAACTGTAGGTGACGACGAAGTTATTTTAGGCTTATCAGGCGGTGTAGATTCATCGGTTGTGGCTATGCTTATTCACCGTGCTATTGGTGAGCGACTAACCTGTGTATTTGTTGATAACGGGCTACTTCGTTTAAACGAAGGCCAGCAAGTAATGGACATGTTTGGCAATAAGTTTGGTTTAAACATTGTTAAAGTAGATGCCGAAGACCAATTTTTAAATGACTTAGCAGGTAAATCAGACCCAGAAGATAAGCGTAAAGCCATTGGCCACACGTTTATTAATGTATTTGATGAGCAAGCCAAAAAGCTTAAAAACGCAAAATGGTTAGGTCAAGGTACAATTTACCCTGACGTAATCGAATCAGCAGCTTCAGCGACTGGTAAAGCACACGTAATTAAATCGCACCATAATGTGGGCGGCTTACCAGATGATATGCAAATGGGCTTAGTAGAGCCATTACGTGAGTTATTTAAAGATGAAGTACGTAAAATTGGTTTAGAGCTAGGTTTACCGTACGACATGCTTTACCGTCACCCATTCCCAGGGCCAGGTTTAGGTGTGCGTGTACTTGGCGAAATCAAAAAAGAGTACTGTGATTTACTTCGCCGCGCAGATGCTATCTTCATTGAAGAGCTTCACAAAGCAGAGCTTTATCATAAAGTAAGCCAAGCGTTTACTGTATTCTTACCGGTTAAGTCGGTAGGGGTTATGGGCGATGCACGTAAGTATGATTGGGTTGTTTCACTTCGTTGTGTAGAAACCATCGACTTTATGACTGCGCGTTGGTCACATTTACCGTATGAATTCTTAGGTGTGGTTTCAAACCGTATCATTAACGAAATCGACGGTATCTCTCGTGTTGTTTACGATATTTCAGGTAAACCACCTGCCACTATCGAATGGGAATAATCCTCCTGTTACTGTAATTTCGTAATAACTAACGGCGAATTAGCATGCTAATTCGCCGTTTTGTTTATTTAAAAAGCAAACAAACCAAAAAGTTGATTTTTTACTTTACCTTTGTCAAAAGGTCTTTATAATTCATCGTCATTGCAGGGGCGTAGTTCCAATTGGTAGAACAGCGGTCTCCAAAACCGACGGTTGGGAGTTCGAATCTCTCCGCCCCTGCCATCTCTTCTTTACATTGTTTTGATTACTTCCTATATTATTCTCTTACTAATCCATCGAGTTGTTATGCATTCACGTTACGCATCTGTTTTTGGTATAGAAAAGCTTGAACTTAATCAACACTTTCGCCCAGCTCAAGCTGAGTTGTCAGCGACTTCATCGTTAATACTCTGTGATACATTAAAAAATGATATTGAGCGTGCCTTTGCGCCTGTAACAATAAACTCAATTGTTAAATCGCCAATCATTGAGTTTAGTGAGCAACAATTAGGCCTGCCTGATTCAAACCTAACCTGTGCGCAAAAACGTGCGTTATGGGCTTTAATGAGTGAACACCTTGATACACTTTAAGTCGGTTACCGATGATAATATCAATGAGCTGATGGCCATTGAAAATGCCTGTCATACACACCCTTGGACGTTAAAAACAATGCAGTCGTGTTTGCAGGGCCGCTATTTTAATTTAGCTGCGTTCGATGATGAGCAAATGATAGGCTTTTACATTGGTGAAAAAGCAGGGCCCGATTTTACCTTAATGGACATTTGTGTCGCCCCGAGCTTTCAGGGACAAGGATTTGCTAAGCAGTTATTAACGCAGTTTATAGCGTATGGCGAGCAACATAGTGCCGAAAACTTATTTTTAGAAGTGAGAGAGTCTAATACGCGGGCGATTGCTTTGTATGAACGCGCAGGCTTTACTGAAATGTCTGTGCGTAAAAATTATTACCCCAGCGATGCGCCCAATAAAAATGGCTTTGAAGATGCGATTTTAATGGGCATGGCACTGGGTTTAAATTTTTAATGATTACTTATTAGCGATGGCTTGTTCTATTGCTGTAATGAGTTCTACAACGCGTTTTTCTCTTTGAGTCATATCATTGCCTTTTAAACTTTGCTCAAGCGCTGATGCGCTATGGTAAATATCATCAAAGTTAAAGCAACCAGCACTGCCCTTAATACTGTGGGCAAGTGCGCGTAGTGTTTCGCAATCTTGGTTGTTATAAAGGGTTTTTATCTGCTTTAAGTAATCAGGTAAACTTGCCAAATAATTAGCATTTATTTGCTGAAATTTCTCACTTTTTAATAAGCTATCCCACTTATTTTGATTATCGCGTTCAAGGTGTAAATAGCTGACTAATACATTTTCTAGTGCGTCTTTATCAATGGGTTTACCCAGCGCTTTGTTACAGCCTGCTTTAAGGTAAGTATCTATATCATGGTTCATGACATTTGCGGTCAGGGCGATAATTGGGCCATCGTAGGCGGCATCTCTGAGCATTTTAGTTGCTTCTAAGCCGCCCATAACCGGCATTTGCATATCCATGATTATAAGCTGATAGTCGTTCACTAGTGCCATTTCTACTGCTTGTGCGCCATTATTGGCTATATCAGGCTCTAACCCCCATGTTTGAAGGAGTAATTTTATCAGCAACTGATTATCGGGGTTATCTTCTGCCACTAAAATATGCGCATCAAAGTTATTGGTTGCAAAAGAAAGTTGCGGGTCTTTTTCGGGTGATAGCTGAGAGTGTTCAGTCAAAAAAAGGTTACTACTAAGCCCATTACCTAAATGGCAATCTATATCGATAGTAAAGCAACTACCCACACCCACTTCACTGGTTACGCTGACATCGCCACCGAGCAGTTGAGCCAAATTTTTTGAAATACATAGCCCTAATCCTGTACCACCAAATCGGCGTGTGGTTGTGGCATCAGCTTGTTCAAATGGCGTAAATAATCGACTTATTTGGTTTGCCGACATGCCTATACCGGTGTCTTCAACTATAAATGTAAGAATTTTTGGTGCTTGAAACTTTGCCGTAATTGTTACTTGGCCTTGCTCAGTAAATTTAACTGCGTTACTGGCAATATTAATCAGTATTTGTTTTAAACGAGTAACGTCACTATTTATCGTATGCGGCAAAGGTAGCGAATAATTAATCGTAAATGACAGCTGTTTCTCTTGCGCTAAAGGTTTAATGATTGATTCAACATCATGAATAAGTTGTACAACATTTAACGGCGTTTGCTCAACCGCCAGTTTTTCGGCTTCAATTTTTGAAAGATCGAGAATGTTATTAATAAGCTCTAACAAATGTTTTGAATTACGTAGAATAGTGCCTAAATGATGTTTGTCATTAGTTGCTTTTTCGCTATGCAGTAGTTGCTCTGTAAATCCCATAATAGCTGTAAGCGGAGTGCGAATTTCATGACTCATATTGGCTAAAAAGCGGCTTTTAAGCTGGTTTGCTTGTTCTGCTTGGGCGATGGCGGTTTCAAGCTTACTATTCATTGATTCAAGTGCCTTAGTACGACTCTCTACTTTATCTTCTAAATGATGCTTATATTCTTCTAGTTGCTGCTGATAATGCTTAATTTGGTTAATCATGTGATTAAAGTCGTTAAACAGTATGCCTACCTCATCGGTAGTATAAGCAGGCAGTGTGACTGAGAGGTCGCCATCACCAACGCGATGACTTGCTTCACCTAGTAATTCAATTGGGTTAAGCAGTAAATTGCGTACCACAATAAAAATTAAGATCGGTAGGGTGATCACAGAAATAATTACAATTAGCCCGGTGATGACACTAATTGCTTTACCTGATTGATACAGTACCGCTTTAGGAATGGTCGACACATAATAGTAGCCGCCACTCATTTGGGCTGCAAAAATCAATCGTTCTACTTTATCAACGCTCGAAAACTCAATGGTTGATAAGCTGCCAATATCAGCTAGGTCATTAATTTTATTAAGTTCATACTCACTAACATAGTGGCCACGCATTTTATAATCAGAGCTAAATAAAATTTTACCATCATTGGCGAGTAGTAAATTTAAGGTATTGTTATAAGGGGCTTCTAAAATACTGGTGTTTAAAATCGAAGGTTCGACCTTAAGGACAATAAAACCAAGTTGTCGTGGGCGTTTTAAATAGTAGTCAACGCTGTATATGCGTTGCACAAAATATAAGTTGGTGGTGCCATCTTCTTTTTGCACCATAAACTGCTGCTGGCTTAAATTACTTTGTTTAACTTGATCAAAAAACGGATAAGACTTTGGCGCGACAGTTAAATTACTGGAGTAATAGGCATCACTTTCACCGGTTTTTGAGACTAAATTAATACTAATAATATCAGGGTAGGCTTCACTGTAACTGGCAAATACATCCATTAACGCGCCAAGGCGATAGGTATAGCTGGCGTCTTCAAATAAACCTTTAGCTAAAAAGTCACTTAGTACCGGTGAGGCAGAGAGTAACTTAGCCGTTGCATGAAAAGAGTCTATATAGTTGAATACTTTTTGCTGTTGTTGCTCTACAAAGCGACTCATGATCAAGTCAGCTTGTTTTTGCGTAGAGTTAGTTACATTAGTGAGCGTAAACCCACCTAAAAATAACAACGGCAGTATAACCAGTGGAGTTATATACCATAATAATCGAATACTTAGCTTACTGGTTTTCATTACCCAACATCAAATCCTCCATTTAATCGACCAATAGTATGATTTACAGCACTATTACTCAAGCTTGGTGTTAAGTTAGTGGGCAATTTATAGCGTTATTGTTAATAATCGCTGAAAACACCAAACTTAAAAAAGATCCGTTAATAACTAACCATTGATTGTTTATAGCGCCAAGATCAGCGAAGGTAGTCTTCAATTACGATTAACTTTACGGATAGCGTCACAAGAGCTAATTTGGGTTCTTGTTGGGGTATGTTGCGCTTTCTAGGTTAGCTTGTTTTTAGCCTTGAAAGCTTAGCATACTAAAATACAAATACATCCGTATATCAACAAAAAGAGCCTTTTTAATGGCAGACCAAAATCTCCTTAGCGAAATTAATAAACGCCGTACCTTTGCGATCATCTCGCATCCTGATGCCGCCCAGCCTTTCAACGCATAAAACCACCTTTCATTGCACACCACAATCACATCTCTACGTACTGAATTTAAAGGCTTTTTGTCTTTTTCTCGTTTCTTTGCTTTTCAATGATGTTCAAGCGTAACCTCGGAAAGTGTGTACAAACTTGAGTACAAATTCCGTTTTAGAGGTCTTTGGCGAAAATTCCATGACACAAACCTGGCTGTAGGCCTTGTCGTTACTGGGGTTGACGCGAGTTCTTCTTAGACCTTGCTGTATATGAGCTGAGCGACAAAAGTACTTAGGGAGTTTGATGCGTCAGTTCGCGATTATCAGCGAGAGTATCGCTCTTTTGTCGATGACAAAAATCTCCTTCTACTTATATATAATTATGTATCAGTTTATGGCTTTTGATATGTAATGGCTAATCGAATTTGTGTTATTTGAGTTACTGTGATATGCTTTTGTATATAATTATTCTTAAGTAATGCATTAAGGCGTATCGAAATGAGCTATGTAACAGAGCAGATACTAGAAAGTCTTCGAGAAGCTCGGGTACGAAAGGGGTTTAGCCAGAGAGAGTTAAGTGCTCGTTCGGGGGTGCCTCAAAGCCATATTTCGAAAATCGAGTCTGGCAGTGTTGATTTAAGAATATCCAGTTTGATTGCACTTGCCCGTGTACTAGACCTAGAGCTATTGGTTGCGCCTAAAAAATCTGTACCTGCCATCAAGTCGATCATTCGAAGTGGACAAGGTATTAACGGCATCAGCGACGAGGGTGAGCCAATGTCGCCCGCCTATCAGTTAGAGGAAGACGACGATGACTAACCATGTCTCTACGCTCAACGTTTTGCTTTACGGTGAACCCATTGCAACGATCACCAACGTGGGCAATGACAGAACGATTTTTTCCTTTATGGATTCGTACATTAATGACGAATCACGGCCTGTGTTAGGGCTTGGCTTTAAAGATTCGCTAGGTGGCTTGCTGACTAGCTTCAAACCGACCCAAACCAAGTTAACCCCGTTTTTCTCTAACCTTTTGCCAGAAGAAACCATGCGAAATTACCTGGCAGAGCGTGCCGGTGTAAATCCAGCGCGGGAGTTTTTTCTATTGTGGGTACTGGGACAGGATTTGGCAGGCGCAATCACGGTTGTGCCTGCGGATGGTGAAGCTTTACCACCTAGTGTGCATCAAGACATAGAAGATGAAACGAAAACAGATGAGCCAATGCGTTTTTCATTGGCGGGAGTGCAGTTGAAGTTTTCAGCTGTGCAGCAGGCAAATGGCGGTTTGACGATCCCAGCAACCGGTCAAGGTGGCTCTTGGATTGTAAAATTACCGTCGTCTCGGTTTGAAGCTGTGCCAGAAAATGAATATTCGATGATGGAACTGGCTCGAATGTTGGGAATGGACGTGCCAGAAACGCAGCTACTCCCCATTAATCGGATTGCTAATATCCCCAATGGCATTGGCAAATTTGGTGACAGTGCGTTTGTGATTAAGCGTTTTGACCGTGCAGATGGTCAAGCTGTTCACATTGAAGACTTTGCGCAAGTGTTTGGTGTTTATCCTCAAGATAAATACAAAAAAGCCAGTATGCGCAATATTGCTCATGTTATCGGTATTGAAGGGCAAGACGAAGACATTGCTGAATTTACTCGCCGATTGGTGTTCAATACTCTAATTGGTAATGCTGATATGCATTTGAAGAATTGGTCTGTGATCTACAAAGATAAGCGCACCGCGTCTATTGCACCTGCTTATGACTTTGTTTCAACCATTCCTTATATCCCCGATGATAGTGCATCGCTTAAGGTGAGCCGTAGCAAGAAATTCAGCGATTTCACGTTGGATGAATTATCACACTTCGCGGCTAAAGCCATGTTACCAGAAAAGTTGGTGTTAGATACCGCAAAGCAAACCGTAGCAGGCTTCCATGAGATATGGGCGAAAGAAAAAGCGCATTTACCCCTCACTAAGACAGTGATTGAAGCCATCGAAACGCACTTACGAAGCATACCGCTACGTTGAATTACTAGTAGCTAAAGCATACATATCGATAAAGATGGTTTAACTTTATGCGATTTTACGGCGCTTTTCGCCGTAAACTGGAAATTTGGTAAACCGCACAATGATACCGGTGTCTTGATAAGGCTGATCTTCTGAACAAATCATGCATCTTTCTGACCATCAACAAGTGATGAATCAGGCGATGATAGCTTTACATTGATTTTCAGGAGAATGCAGATGACAGCAGTAGCGCACCAGGTAACCCCTTTTCTAACATCTTACGAAGTGATGGCTCAATAGTGGTATCAAAGCCGTTTGTGGCAAGCTCTTCTTGTCCGTTCGCGAAAAACAAGTAAGTTCAGGGCTTGGCAGGCGCATTTGATGTGAATCCTGTTCCGACGATTCAGAACATGGCAGCATGTTGGTAGCAAAATGCACTTTGTTATGATTCCTGGTGACTAAATGAAGACATTGGTTACGGTTTTTGCAGTAAAGTGAGCTAATGTAGTATTCGCACTTTATGAATATTACTTATGTGCCATTAGCGGCCACTCAATCTTGACACCAAGTGATTAAAAACCAATCGAATACGTGGTGGTACTGGACCACGTTGAGGGCGATAAATATATAAATCCCAAGGCACAGGCTCGGCCTCTTCTAACACTCTCACCAGTTTCTCTTGGCGTAATAAGTCTTGGACCAAAAAGTCAGGAATTTGAGCAAACCCCAGTCCATTTTGTATAGCCATTAATTCAGCTTCGGTGTCGGCACTTCGAAAACGTGTTATGGATGGGGTCCACTGTCTGTCCATGGAAAAAATCCATGGCCAAAGCTTTCCCGTATTGCGATCGACTAACCCTGTAGCCGGCAAGTGGTTTAGATCTTCAATAGACGCAGGCTTTCCCACTTTATTTATTAACTCACGCGAAGCCACGACATACATATTAATTTTGGTGAGCTGGCGGGCAATAAATCGGCTATCTCTCATGAAGCCGATACGAATCCCAATATCTATTTTTTCGTCAACTACATCCACGCGCTCGTCACTGAGTGTCAGGTCTATATCCAGTTGAGGATGTATTGTTGAGAGTTCCAGTAATACTGGCATTAAGCATTTATGACCAAAACCAACAGGCGCTGCTATACGAACCCGCCCTTGTAATTCATTACCCGAGTTAGGGGCGCTTGTTTGAAACAATTCATCTACAGCGCGCAGGCGTTCTTTTGCTATCACAGCAAATTTTTCTCCAACTAGGGTCACTTGTATGTGTCGAGTATTTCGATGAAATAAAAGCTCCCCTTGCAATCGCTCTAACTCCTTCACTGCTCGTGTCACTGCCTGAGGAGAAATTCCCAGACGGTTAGCCGTTTCTTTAAAGCTGCTGGACTCAGCAGCAGTACAAAATATCCGGAGCATTTCTAATCTGTTAAGCATCACAGTCACATTCAGTTTTGATATGAATACATTAATACTATTCCATTTTTAGGAATTGTGAAATTAAAACTTTTCCATTTATTAATTTCTGAAGGTAAGTAATAATTTGTTTGATATTTAGACAGAGTCATTCATTCAACTGATTTGAGGATATTAACTATGAGCAGTGTTTTAGCAAACAACATCAGCAGTAAAGTCGTTGTTATCACCGGTGGTAGCAGCGGTTTAGGCGAAACAACAGCAAGATATCTGGCTAGTCTTGGTGCGTCAGTAGTGTTAGGTGCCCGACGTATCGAGAAGCTTGAAGCTATTGCTGCTGACATTCGCTCAGCAGGCGGAAAAGTTGCGGTTCAAGCGACAGATGTGACTAGCCAGGACGAAGTGAAGGCCCTTGTAAATCTTGCACAAGAGCGCTTCGGTAAAGTTGATGTGGTTATCAATAATGCAGGGTTAATGGCGATTGCACCGTTAGCTGAGATTCGAGTTGACGAATGGGATCGCATGATTGACATCAACGTTAAAGGTCTGCTGTATGGAGTAGCCGCAGCGCTTCCTATTTTTCAGGCTCAGGGAACAGGCCACTTTATCAATATTTCATCCGTAGCGGGTGTCAAAGTATTCAGTCCCGGCGGCACGGTTTATAGCGGAACCAAATTCGCTGTTCGCGCTATTGCCGAAGGCTTACGCCATGAAGTTGGGGGTAAAATTCGTTCAACAATCATTTCACCAGGTGCAATCGAATCTGATTTAAAACATGGAAGCTCAGATACTCAGGGTGCAGCCTTTGTAAAAGATTTTTATCAGCAAAATGAAATTCCATCTGACTCTGTTGCTCGTGCTATCGCATACGCAATTGAGCAGCCTGCGGATGTGGATATAAACGAGATTGTTCTGCGCCCAACTGTTCAAGAGTTTTAATTCGTTTAATAAAAGACCTATTAACCAGCGGGTGATTTAACCACCCGCTGAATATTCAGTTTGTGAGGTTATTGATGACAGCGTTAAACAGACAAATGCGTGCTTTGGTATTAGATAGCTATGAAGAGGGTACAGTATTCCGGGATGCCCTGATTAACTTACCCTCTCCATCAGCAGGTCAGGTGCAAGTAAAAATATTTGCAAGTGGCGTCAATCCTATTGATTACAAGATCCGCCAAGGTATCGCTCCTTATGCCATGCCGGAATTACCCGCAGTACTTGGCACCGATTTAGCTGGAGAAATTGTTGCTATCGGCGACGGCGTCACCGACTTTGCAGTAGGCGATGCAGTTTATGGTCTGACTGGCGGAGTGCGAGGATTGCAAGGATCATTGGCTGAATATGCCAACGTAGATGCTGAGTTACTTGCTCTCAAACCGAAAAATTTGTCCATGCGTGAAGCTGCGGCTTTACCTCTGGTTACACTTACCGCTTGGGAAGGTTTGGTTGACAAGGCGAATGTTAAAGCGGGCCAGAAAGTCCTTATCCAAGGTGGAGCTGGCGGAGTTGGGCATGTAGCTGTGCAAATTGCTAAGGCCTTAGGTGCCGACGTTTATGCCACTGCATCGACTGGAAAACAAGAACTGGTCAAGGCGCTTGGTGCCACGCCGATTGATTATCACACTGTAAGCCCTGCTGACTACGTGGACGCATACACCCAAGGCAAAGGATTCGATATCATTTACGACACTGTCGGTGGCTCTGTACTCGATGCCTCATTAGATATCATTGCACATTATGGACATATTTTAAGTTGTGCTGCATTCAGCTCACATAACTTGGCACCGTCGTCATTACGCTCTGCAACATTGTCAGCGATTTTTGTGTTACACCCACAGCTCAGCGGAGAGGGGCGCAAACATCATGGTGACATTCTGCGGAAAATTACGGCTCTAGTTGAAGCTGGACAAATTAAGCCAATACTCGATCCGTTACGCTTCTCCCTTGACACGGCAATGGATGCACATAATGCTGTAGAGTTGGGGTCCATGGGTAAAGTAGTTATTGATGTAATTGCTTAAAAAATCATTGTTGTAATTACTTAAAAAGTCATAGTTGAGGATGCATATGAGCCCAAGAAAACTAATTCGAACTGTTCGTTTCCATGAACTAGGTGGCCCCGAGGTATTAACTATTGACTCGCTGGCGAGTCCAAGTTTGCAGGCCACTGATGTACGTATTGCGGTCAAAGTTGTTGGGCTCAATCGTGCTGATGCCATGTTTAGGCGAGGCAGCTATATAGAAAAGGCTGACTTCCCTTCACGAATCGGCTATGAAGCATCCGGGATAGTCATTGAAGTCGGGGAAGAGGTAAATCATTTACGCCTTGGGGACGAGGTTTGTATTGTCCCTCAGATGGGGCTTTCTCAGAATGGCTGCTACGCAGAAGAGATTGTCGTACCAAGTGAATATGTAGCACTCAAACCAGCAGGGCTAACCTTTGCTGAAGGTGCAGCAGCTTGGATGCAGTACCTGACAGTTTATGGCGCTTTGGTCGAAATTGCTAACGTGCAAAAAGGCGATGCAGTACTGATAACCGCCGCATCGAGCAGTGTTGGATTGGCTGCGATTCAAATTGTGAATGCTTTAGGGGGTATCCCTATCGCTACAACTCAAACAGGAGCTAAAAAGGCTGCTGTGCTCAATGCTGGCGCGGCCCATGTGATTGCAACCCAAGAAGAACCGCTGCTGGATAGCTTGATAAGCATCTTGGGAGAAAACAATTTAAAAATCGCATTTGATGCTGTCGGTGGGCCGCAGATAGCTGAAATTGCTGAAGCAATGAGCCCTGAAGGAACAATAATAGTACACGGAGCATTAAGTCCCGAAACAACTCCTTTTCCCTTAAAAATAGCACTTCGTAAAAGCCTGACAGTTAGGGGATATGTGTTTACTGAAGTTATAAAAGACATAGAGCGTTTTCGCAGAGCAAAGCAATTTATCCAGTCGGGTTTATCCAAGGGAACACTCAAGCCTGTCATCGATCGCAGCTTTAAATTTGAAGAGATAGTAGCAGCGCATCATTATCTGGAGTCAAATCAGCAGATTGGTAAAATAGTGGTCGAACTTGATTAACAGTTCGTAGCTTCCGCTAGTCTCTCAACTCAGTCAGTACCTGATAATAATTAGCGTGGGCTTTGTTGCGGAAATCGAATGAACTAAATCAGAATCTTACGATCAGATCAGGGACATTCATTTTGATTGCACGTGTTACGCAGATGCATGCCCATTATTACGCGACAGTGGCTGATTTTGGTCGGGAATTTGCATGTTCAGTGGCGAGTAGCATGGCGGAATTTATTGAAAGGCTTGATAACCCAAGCAATGAGATTTGGACTATCAAACGGGACGATAAAATTCTAGCTTCTGTACGAAAGTCAGGGCTTTGCATTGGTGGAAGAGAAGCTAGGCTCACAAAGGGGTATAGAAGTCTTGGAGCAACGCTTCACCAGGTGCCTATAAACGTGAATAAATATTTAAGGAGTCTCAATGACAGCTACAAAAGAAGAAGTTATCGCTTTCATGAAATCGGAGTTTCCACAAAGCAAATGCGTTGTGGAAGCAGTGGGCAACGGTGGAGCGACTGTATCTCATCATGTAGGTCAGGATGAATTACGTCCTGGCGGAACGGTTTCGGGGCCTGTTTTAATGAGTGTGGCTGATGTGGCACTTTATGTGGCGATACTTGGTAAAATTGGCATCGTGCCATTGGCAGTAACAACTAGCCTTAACATCAACTTCTTACGTAAGCCATCGGCAAATGAGCGAATCATTGCGGAATGTTCTCTGATAAAAGTCGGCTGTACTCTCGTGGTTGGGGAGGTTTCTCTGTACTCTGAGGGGGTGAGTGATTTAGTAGCACATGTTGTGGGTACATACTCTATACCGCCCTATACATCGGAACGAAGTGAGAATATTAAAAACAATTAACTCTCTGAAAGCTTGACTCCGCTTAAAAGATTATTGTTGAGAATGCATAAGAGCCCAAGAAAACTAATTCGAACTGTTCGTTTCCATGAACTAGGTGGCCCCGAGGTATTAACTATTGACTCGCTGGCGAGTCCAAGTTTGCAGGCCACTGATGTACGTATTGCGGTCAAAGTTGTTGGGCTCAATCGTGCTGATGCCATGTTTAGGCGAGGCCACTATAGAAAAGGCCGACTTCCCTTTGCGAATCGGCTATGAAGCATCCGGGATAGTCATTGAAGTCGGGGAAGAGGTAAATCATTTACGCCTTGGGGAAGAGGTTTGTATTGTCCCTCAGATGGGGCTTTCTCAGAATGGCTGCTACGCAGAAGAGATTGTCGTACCAAGTGAATATGTAGCACTCAAACCAGCAGGGCTAACCTTTGCTGAAGGCGCAGCAGCTTGGATGCAGTACCTGACAGTTTATGGCGCTTTTGGGGAGCATGAGTGCTGTCGGTCATTGTGCCGATATATTTTTTTATATCGAGCGGTTTCATAATCTAAGAACATGTTGAACACTTCCATACCGTCACCTGTTACAATAATAACTGTTACAAGATCGAGTGTTACAGTTTAAACTGTAGATTGGGCAACAGTTAAAATTGTTGAAAGGCTACAGTTTTATTTGTAGAATACGGGCTTATGAAAACTTTATCCGAACGACTAAACCATGCCTTGCAGCTTACTGGGGTGACTCAGTCTGAGTTGGCTCGTCGCATTGGTATCAAACAGCAGTCGATCAGCCAGATTTGCTCTGGTAAATCGGCTAGGTCTCGTTACACCATGCAGATCGCGGAGGCGCTTCGCGTGAATGCTCATTGGCTCGCCACAGGTGATGGCGAGATTGGCTTGGGGGTCGGTAATGTAGAAGTTGGGCCTGACATTAAGGGAA
Source organism: Pseudoalteromonas sp. S4741 (assembly GCF_005886135.1). Classification (NCBI taxonomy): domain Bacteria; kingdom Pseudomonadati; phylum Pseudomonadota; class Gammaproteobacteria; order Alteromonadales; family Pseudoalteromonadaceae; genus Pseudoalteromonas; species Pseudoalteromonas sp. S4741. The sequence continues at coordinate 23,708 of NZ_PNCN01000075.1, forward strand.
GAATTCCTCTCATTAACTGGGTTCAGGCCGGTGATTGGACTGAAATAGCGGAGGGATTTGCCCATGAAGATGCTGAAGAGTGGCGTGAAGTCACTGGAAAAGCACATGAGGGTTGTTTCGCACTTCGCGTAAAAGGCGACAGTATGGAAAGTCCAAGCGGGAAAAAATCCATACCTGAGGGGGCAGTGATCGTTGTTGATCCTGAGTTACCTTGCACTTCAGGTTCATTGGTTGTTGCGCGTTTGGATGATTCGAAAGAAGCAACCTTTAAGCAGTTGGTCATTGACGGTGAACAGAAGTACCTAAAACCTTTGAACCCCCAATACCCTGCAATACCGATCAACGGCAACTGCACTATCATTGGTGTAGTACGACAAGCTATCATCGATTTTTGGTAGCGAAGGAATTTGTGGTTTAGCCACAGTTGTTCATGAGCTGAAGAAGCAACGATTGCAAACAGCTACAACTGAGCATTGGCGCACGCTGAGAGTAAATGGTAACCGATTAGATAACCATTGATTGTTTATAAAGTCAAGGTCAGCGAAAATAGTGGCCAATTACGATTAACACGACGGATTTGACAAGCGAAGAACTGAAAGAGAGTACTTCCAAAAGTGTGTACAAATCCGTGTACAAACTAAAAGAATTTATACATGGCAAACCAAGATTTTCTTAATGAAATCAATAAGCGAAGGACCTTTGCTATCATCTCGCACCCGGATGCTGGTAAAACAACCATCACCGAAAAAGTACTTTTGTTCGGACAAGCGATTCAAAAAGCCGGTACTGTAAAAGGCCGTGGCTCTAATCAACATGCAAAGTCTGACTGGATGGAAATGGAAAAAGAGCGTGGTATATCGGTTACTACCTCTGTAATGCAGTTTCCATATAACAATGCGCTAGTTAATTTACTTGATACCCCTGGGCACGAGGACTTCTCAGAAGATACCTACCGTACATTGACCGCGGTAGACTCGTGTTTAATGGTTATCGATGCCGCCAAAGGTGTAGAAGACCGTACCCGTAAACTAATGGAAGTTACCCGTCTACGAACCACGCCTATTGTTACCTTTATGAATAAGTGTGACCGTGATATTCGTGACCCAATGGAGCTATTAGATGAAGTAGAAACAGAGCTAAATATTGCTTGTGCGCCTATTACGTGGCCAATTGGTTGTGGTAAAGAGTTTAAAGGTGTTTACCACATTCATAATGACGAGGCGATTTTATACAAAACAGGCCAAGGTCATACTATTCAAGAAGTACGTACAGTTAAAGGCCTTGACAACCCAGAGCTTGATACTGCCATTGGTGAAGAGCTCGCTGAACAATTACGTGAAGAACTGGAGCTAGTAATAGGTGCCTCTAACGAGTTTGATCTTGAGCTGTTTTTAGCGGGTGAGTTATCGCCTGTGTACTTTGGTACAGCCCTTGGTAACTTTGGTGTAGACCATGTACTTGATGGTTTAACGCAGTGGGCACCAACACCATTGCCGCGCGAAACAGATGATCGCCAAGTTGTTGCAACAGAAGAAAATTTTACCGGCTTTGTGTTTAAAATTCAGGCCAATATGGACCCTAAACACCGCGACCGTATTGCCTTCATGCGTATCGTATCAGGTAAATACAGCCAAGGCATGAAAATGAATCATGTGCGTATTGGTAAGCAAATAAGCATTTCTGATGCGGTAACCTTTATGGCGGGCGATCGTGAGCGCGCAGCTGATGCATTCGCGGGCGACATTATTGGTTTACACAACCACGGCACAATCCAAATTGGTGATACCTTTACGCAAGGCGAAAAGCTAAAATTTAGTGGCATTCCTAACTTTGCCCCTGAGCTATTTCGTCGTATTCGATTAAAAGATCCGCTCAAACAAAAGCAGTTATTAAAGGGCTTAGTACAGCTATCTGAAGAGGGCGCAGTTCAGGTATTTAGACCACTTATTAATAACGATTTGATAGTGGGTGCGGTAGGTGTGCTTCAGTTTGACGTGGTTGTAGCGCGTTTAAAAGCAGAGTACAACGTAGATGCAATTTATGAAGGCGTAAACGTAAATACTGCGCGTTGGGTACACTGTGATGATGTTAAAAAGTTTGAAGAGTTTAAACGCAGGTGCGAAAGCAACCTAGCACTCGATGGTGGCGATAACCTAACTTACATAGCGCCGAGCCGTGTAAACCTTAACCTATCGGTAGAACGTTACCCAGACGTAACATTTAGCCATACGCGCGAAAACTAGAATTGACTGACTAAAGTTAACTGAAAGCCTGCTTTAGCGGGCTTACAAAGGTAAATAATATAATGAACATTCGTACCATCTTAGTAGAAAAAGCCATTGCCGCTATGACTGCAGCAGGCTTGCCTGAAGACACAAACCCAGCAGTTACACAAAGCACACGTCCACAATTTGGTGATTATCAAATTAATGGTGCAATGGGCGCCGCTAAAAAAATGAAAAGCAACCCACGCGAGCTTGCACAAAAAATTATTGATAATCTAGATGTAACTGACATTGCAGAAAAAACAGAAATTGCCGGCCCAGGTTTTATTAATATTCATTTAAAGCCTGAGTTTTTGGCCAACAGTGTAAAAGCAGCAAATAGCGATGCAAAACTGTCTGTAAACGAGCACGCTGAACCGCAAACTGTTGTGGTAGATTATTCATCGCCTAACCTTGCAAAAGAAATGCACGTAGGCCATTTGCGTTCAACCATTATCGGTGATGCCATTGTACGTGCGCTTGAATTTAGAGGCGATAAAGTCATTCGCCAAAACCACATGGGCGATTGGGGCACACAGTTTGGTATGCTAATTGCACATTTAGAGGATCAAATTAGCCAAGGCGTAGACTTAGAGTCGGTAGCGCTTGCTGATTTAGAAACCTTCTACCGCGATGCTAAAAAACGTTTTGACGATGAAGAAGGCTTTGCCGATAAAGCCCGTGACTATGTAGTTAAACTACAAGGTGGCGACGCGCACTGTGAAAAGCTATGGAAGCTATTTATAGCGACCTCTGTTAAGCACTCTGAAGAAGTTTACAAACGTCTAAACGTAACACTTACGCAAGACGATATTATGGCTGAAAGTGCTTATAACAGTGAGCTTAACGATATTATTAGCTTATTAAAAGATAAAAACATAGCTGTAGAGTCGCAAGGCGCACAAGTCGTATTTTTAGATGAACTTGCCAATAAAGATGGTGAGCCATCGGCGTTTATCGTGCAAAAATCAGGTGGCGGGTTTTTATATGCAACTACCGACTTAGCAGCGTGTGATTACCGTTCCAACAAACTAGGCGCAGATCGTATTTTAATATTTGTTGATGCACGCCAGAGTCTTCACTTTAATCAAGTAGAGCTAACTGCGCGTAAAGCCGGTTTATTACGTGATGAAACAAGCTATGAGTTTTGTCCATTTGGCACCATGATGGGCGCTGATGGTAAACCATTTAAAACTCGTACAGGTGGTACAGTAAAACTTGCTGATTTACTTGAAGAGTCGATTAGCCGTGCAGCAACAAAACTTGCAGAGCGTGAATCTGACTTATCAGAACATGAGCGCAGTGAAATTGCGCGTAAAGTAGGTATTGGCGCAGTTAAATATGCTGACCTTTCTAAGCACCGTACCAGCGATTACATCTTCAACTGGGACAGCATGCTAAGCTTTGAAGGCGCAACAGCCCCTTACTTACAATATGCTTATACGCGTGTTCGCAGTATTTTCCGTAAATCAGGTGTAGATGCCGCTGCGCTAAATGCTGATGTAGCTATTACAGAGCCGCAAGAAAAAGCGCTAGCGCTTAAACTACTTCAGCTTGAAGAAGTGCTTGATTTAATGATCAATGAAGCCACACCGCACGTATTATGTGGTTACTTATACGAACTAGCTAGTTTATACATGACATTCTATGAAGCTTGCCCAGTACTTAAAGAAGGGGTAGAGCCAAGCGTACGCGATAGCCGTTTAGTGTTGTGTAATTTAGTGGCAGATACGCTAAAAACGGGTTTAGATCTGTTAGGCATCGAAGTCATGGAGCAAATGTAATCTGCTGCGTGTAGTTCGCTTTGACTGCGTTGTCGTGCTTTTTTAGCCTAAGTCACATACAAAAACGTATGCTCTTTGGCGTAAAAAAGCACTTCGCCTTGTCAGCACTTCTACACTTGCAGATGCGAAGCTTGGCACTAAATAGTTGACCCTAATCACATACAAACCGTATGCTCATAGGGATAAGTCGAGTGTCCGCCTTATCTTAGACTAAACTACTTAGGTGAACGTCTGCTGCGTGTAGTTCGCTTTAGCTGCGTTGGTAAAACTATTTAGCCTAAGTCACATACAAACCGTATGCTCCTTGACATAAATAGTTTTACCGCCTTGCTAGCACTCCTACACTTGCAGATGATTTTAGGCTTTACTTGACGAACTTTTGTATATTAATCAATTTTGTAGCTGATAGCACCGTAGGTTGGGTTGAGTGAAACGAAACCCAACACTAAACTAACATTAAACAAAACATTTTTATTTTTGCTCTTATAACGATTAACAGCCTGACCTTAACTTACCCACATACGCTTTAATAAACAGAGAAGGATTTGTTTATGAAACTCGAAGACATCCGCCGTGAATACCTGCAAGATGCGCTCAGTGAAGACAACTTGCTTGATGATCCGTTTAAGCAGTTTGAAACCTGGCTTGAGCATGCTGTTGCCAGTAATTTACCCGACCCTACAGCAATGGTGGTCGCTACGGTTGATGACACTGGTCAGCCCTCACAGCGTATTGTGCTGCTAAAGCATTTAGATGATAACGGTTTTGTGTTTTTTACTAATACCGGTTCACGAAAAGCACAAGAGCTTAAAGGCAATAATAAAATTTCCTTGCACTTTCCATGGCACCACATGGAGCGCCAAGTGATTGTGTATGGTGAGGCGCAGCCGCTTCCAACGTCAGCCGTGGCTAAGTACTTTTTATCACGTCCAAAAGAAAGTCAATTAGCCGCTTGGGCGTCGCAACAAAGCCGCCCGGTGTCGTCGCGCAAAGTGTTAATGGAAACCTTTGCCAATATGAAAAACAAGTTTGCCAAAGGTGAAATACCACTCCCTGATTTTTGGGGCGGATATTGTGTTGTGCCGCAAAAAATCGAGTTTTGGCAAGGCGGAGCGCACCGTCTACATGATCGCTTTATGTATCAGCGTCAGGCCGATAATAGCTGGCAAATAACGCGCTTAAATCCGTAGTGGGCTAGTTTTTTGAAGTTTATAGACTCGCATTGCCATCTTGATTTTAGTGAGTTTGACGCAAACCGCGAATCACTTATTAATGCCTGTGTAGCAAAGGGCGTTAGCCAATTTATTGTGCCAGGTATTAGCTTGGCGCAATCTCAAAACCTACTAGGGTTTAAAGCAACCTACCCACAAGTCAGCATAGCGGCAGGGCTGCATCCTTACTTTTTAGAGCAACACCAACAATCACATTTAGAGTCATTATTTAATTTTGCTAAAGCAAATAAAGCACAGCTGGTGGCTATTGGTGAGTGCGGTCTCGATCGCAGTATCGAAAATCTTGAAAAACAAACCTTTTTGTTTGAGCAGCAAACAGCGCTTGCTAATGAGCTTGATTTACCGCTAATTGTTCATCACAGGCAAAGCCATGATTTAATTGCGCAGTCGTTTAAGCGTTGTAGGCCAAAAAACGGCGGTGTGATCCATGCTTTTTCAGGCTCAATTCAACAAGCGCACTATTATATAAAGCAGGGTTTTAAACTTGGAGTCGGTGGGGTTATAACTTACGAGCGTGCAGCTAAAACACGTGCAGTTATAGCAAAGCTTGAGCCGCAGCATTTAGTGCTTGAAACTGACTCACCTTCAATGCCGCTAAGTGGCTATCAAGGGGAGGTAAATACCCCACTGTATATTCCTAACGTATTTGATGCGCTTTATGGTTTAAAACCAAATAGCGATAAATTTCAATTAGCTGAGCAGCTTTATGATTCATGCTCAGACGTTTTTTGTATATAACGATTTACTTGCCAGCGCTTTAATCCTCGGCCTAATTGCCAAGTAAAAATACAGGCAATCACTAACATAAGTAGCACTTGGCGACCTAAATCATGAAAGTGATTATGGCTAGCCGATACCGCAGCACGGGTTAAATAGGTAATAGATACAAAGCCAATCGGGCGGTTGTCGTATGAAATAACTTGCTCAACAAAAGGCGTTTTTAACTTACTAATACCCGGTGATGAGTCAGGTAATAAGCCATACACATGATGCGATTGCCAATTATCGCTGCTCGCAAGTACCACACCTTGTTTGTCATAAATAGTGGCCGAGAGTACAAATTCATCTTTACTGATATTGTTGCATAAGGTGGTCAGTTGCTGCTTGTTTTTTTCTATCAGCGGATTTTTAGCATTCAGTGCCATAAACTGAGTGAGAGATTTAGCTGCGCTATTGGCATTATCGTAAAGCAGTTGATGACTTTGAAAGCTACTATTTATACCCACCCAGCTTAATAATACAAAGCAGCCAGCGGCCAATAGCAAACGGACTAAACGCTTTTTTTGCGAGGCTGTAAGTGGATTTTTAAGATGGTTATTTTTCATAGTCACCGTATATGCTGCTGACAGCATTTTGATTTGATGTTACAACTACACTATAACCTTAAATCCACCCTGATGGCGAATTTTGTATCTTATATCCTTATCATCAATGCGCTAAATGTCAGGAAATATAAACGGAGATCCCATGTCGAACGCGAACATGGCACAGCACAGCGCTGAGCAACCATTATCACAACTTACCCTAAATAAATGGTTCAGCTATCAAAAGGGCGTATTTGCACCTTTAAATACAAATCCAAGCAGAGAGCGAGGGCTTTTTAGTATCGCCTTTGCAGGCGATTTTAGTATGGCGCATATCAATAGCATGATTGAGTTCTTTGCGGCTCACCAGCAAAAAGTAACGGCTATTTGTCAATATCAGCCAGATTTAGGGTTATCTCCGGCATTATGTTTTTATATAGAGAATACAGAGCAGGCAATAAACCCACTTGAACTTCAAGCTTTTGCAAATACCTTGACGTGTCAGTTAGTGCAAGTAACCAATCCCCCTAATTTAAAAAAACCAGGATTATTGGTAATGGATATGGATTCAACAGCCATTACTATTGAGTGCATTGATGAAATTGCGCGTTTAGCTAATGTATATGACGAGGTTGCCAGCGTGACTGCGCAGGCAATGGCAGGCCAGCTTGATTTTAGTGAGAGTTTAAACCAACGCGTTGCCAAGCTTGAAGGCATTGAAAAGAGCTTAATTGATGATCTTAAAAGTGAACTGCCTTTAATGCCGGGTATTAAAGCATTGTGTCAAATTTTAAAGCGCCACCAATGGTATTTAGCCATTGCATCAGGCGGGTTTGTGCCGTTTGCAGAGCGTGTACAAGAGTTAATTAATTTAGATGAAGTGCATGCCAATGTATTAGAATTTAAAGACGATAAACTAACAGGTAAAGTGTTAGGTGGTATTGTTGATGCTGAGCAAAAAGCGGTTATTTTAGAATCGCTTCAACAAAAACTAGGCCTTGAAAAAACGCAAACAGTTGCCATTGGTGATGGCGCAAATGATTTAAAAATGATGGCTCAAGCAGGATTAGGCGTTGCTGTGCATGGCAAACCTAAAGTAGTTGAACAAGCCCAAGCGGCTATTTGCCAAGGCTCGTTATTACAATTGCTGTATATGTTGGCGGTTCCGCTAAATCCATCTCAGGGTTAACGTAAACGGTTTAACCAAATTAGTTTTCGCCTAGACATTTGCTCAACCTGTTGTTGGTTGAGCGATAAATGTACAAGGGCTTCGTCACTTACATCAATAATATCGCCAACTCCCGATACTGACCACAAGGCATCCTCTAAGTCTTTAGCCTTGTGAATTGCGTATTGGCTAACGTATTTTAGCTCACTTGCTAAGTAGTCAGTATCGAGTCGACCAGTACGTGAAATATATAAACGCATTATAAAAACCAGCTCAGACTTCAGCCCTTTACTTACTTGCTGTTTAAACTCGCTGCAGTCGGTGCCTAAAATACACTGACTGGTAATTGCATCGGCTATATTTTCTTTTTTAGGATCGAAGTTAATCACCAAACTAAATTCTAATGGCGAGTCTTGGCGAGAGCGCTCTTTAATATTCGGGGTGATCACATCAGCAATGTGCGCTTTAGTAATAATATTTGATAAGTCTGTTTTAGTATTTAGCAGCGAAAAATTTTGTAAAATAACATGCAGAGGGCTTGGATATAAACCAAGTCCCATGGCGCCAATTTCAAAGTGAGCCATTGATTTATGTAAATATATTGGGAACTGGCAAAGTGTTTTGGTTACCATATTTCTAAGTGCAGTAGAAAGCCCTGGTACTTTAGGTGACTCTTCTGCTATTTTTAATTTTTGTTTATTGCTGTCAATTAAAAGAGTAAAAAAATCGACCCCAGTATGAGGCGACTTTTTCTCTACATGTGCTTTTAAATTAATCGTGGTTAACGATTTACTCACCGCCATTACTTCATATTGAATAAGACTTAATGAATAACTTTTGGTGATTTTTTGTAAATCAGGGAATGACAGCGACACGATATCGCCTTTTTTAAAGTTTACTTCTTGATTACACTCTAGTTGCAAACCAAAGACTGAAAAGTCCCGAGTGTGGCCATGCAGCACTGAGTCGCGGGTGTTAATAACGACGCTGGTTTTATAAAGGTAACGCTTATTAGAACGAAGGTTCACGTACTCTAACGGCACGGTATTTAGCTCCGGCGGTGATGCATGCTTACTGTGGCCAAACAATTTCAATTTATTGGCCAAGGCTTTATCAAATTCATACTGTTGATAATGCTGTTGTTCATGCTTATTACCTACTTGAGTAAGTAGCATTAAATATTTTACGTCTTTTATGGCGCCTTCAACACGTGGTGAAGGCGGTTTATTAAGTTTCTCAATATCTTTACCCAAAGAGTTAGGTAAAGATAAAGGAATATAAGCATCTTCAGTATGGCTTGGCATCAATTGTAATTTAAAGCAGCGCCAACTGTCTCTTCGGCTACCAAAACCAAAAAATAACGCTTTTAATTGTGTATGTTGCTCAAGCTCTGAACGAGTGGCTGAATAGTAGTAAATTTTTCCTGCAGAGACATGGGTAAAGGTATATAAATATTCCTCTTTTACAGCCACAGGTTTTAGTGCCAAGTTACGAATACGCTCATGGTTTAACACACTGTATAGGCAGGATATTTTGCGCTCATCGGTAAAGTAACGTTGAATAAACAGGCTGTTTTCAGTAGTTAAATTTAAGCTTGGATAATAAACACCGTTTTTTTGACTTATAAAAACGTATAGCGAATTGACCCTAGGAATGTAATATTGCTCATAGCCTTTAGAAATAACTGCATCGAGGGTGTTATCTAAGTTCACTTTGTAGCGGCGTTTATTGCCGTGGATAAAGCTTTCTAAAAAATGGTCAAACGCGGTGTTGTTTTCTTTAAATGTGCGTTTTAAGCGAATATGATTAAATTCATCCGAGGTATTTTCTATCGCAACCACTTCGTATTCAATCCCATTTTTTAACCCAAGCTCAAAATCTTGTTCAAGGCCAACTAAGTGCATAACAATAAGCTGACCTTTTTTTAAATTATAGCGGGATGCCAACTTAATTTTACAGCCACTGAGTGAAATATCAGAAGTACTTGCTTCAATTTTTGTTTGCTCATCGTACTCAATAGTAATTTTAATTGAGTAATTCATTCGCTCTTCGCTACGACTTTCATAAGCCGCAAATTTAATAACGTTGGTGGTCAGTTCGTGTTGTGGTTCAATTATTTTAGGCGGGGTGGTCGTTGATTTTTGCTGTAAAACACGAAAATTATTTTCGGTGTTCATCACCGCTTCGTACACGGCAAGGGTGTAGCCTTTATGTTGTTTTATTGCCGCTTCGAATACTTCAATGGCGGTGTCATCCATAAAGTGTTGTTTACCGTTATGCTCATATGGTTTTACTTGACCGGTAACTAAACCACGTAGATCAATAAAGCGGTCTATCGGCTGAGATAAACGCGACATTTCCATTTTTATTAAAAACTGCTCGGGTTTGCTTAACTCGGCGGTTTTTGACTTGAAAATGAGATCAAACTTAGCATTTCCCAAATACTGTTTTAATTCATTTACAAGCGCTTCATGCTTGAGCAATACGTCTTCAGCCATTTATAAATCATCACCGTCTAATTTAAAAGTAGGTATACTGTTGCAATCATTTATTAGAGAATTAAATGAATCTAATATCGAAAAGTAGTTAAATGCGACCACGATATTATGCGTAACTATACTTTGTGTTTATTGTTATTCGTTATGAGCCAATTAGTTGGCACGTTTTTATTAGTACTTTAAAGCAAGAAGCATGCCCTAAAGCAGGTTAAATGAAACTACATCAGTATAGTGTGATACTAAATGCGCTATTCCACAAGGCGTTGTTGCTAAGGTAAAGCCAGCAATGGCAAAATAAGCGCTTAACAGTCAATACTTCAAAATAAAGAATAGTAGGTAAGGTTTTAAATGGCTAAAGCGGCAAAAGTAGAGTTTGTTTGTACAGAATGTGGCATGAATTATCAACGCTGGCAAGGTCAGTGTCGCTGCGGTGCGTGGAACACATTAGCAGAGTTTAAACCTTCTGCAGGGCAAAGCAAAAAAGTAGCAGCTCGTGCAAGTGTCGGTGGCTACGCCGGTGGTATTGGCGGTGGCTCTAAAAAAATTAATGAAGTAGCAACCGCAGAGGCAGAAAAACAGCTTACTGAAATTGGCGAACTTGACCGTGTTTTAAGCGGCGGTGTAACCACCGGCTCGGTTAATATTATTTCTGGCGATCCGGGGGCGGGTAAAACCACGCTACTATCGGATTTAGTGGCAAGAATGTCTCAGCGCATGCCATCGCTTTATTGTACTGCTGAGGAGTCTTTGTCGCAGTTTAAAAACCGAGTAAACCGTTTAAAACTTAACTATAACGAAGATGAGCTCTATTTACTTTCTGAAACAAGTGTTGAAACCATTATTGAAGAGCTGGATAAAAACAAAATTAAGTTTGCCGTTATCGACTCTATTCAAGCCGTGGTCACCGACACCGCTAATGGTAGCCCTGGCTCACCCTCGCAAGTAAAAAGTGCCGCTCAAGCGCTAACCCAATATTGTAAGCAAAACGATGTCACTATGTTCATTATTGCTCACGTAAATAAAAATAATGAAATAGCTGGCCCGCAAACATTAGTGCATATTGTTGATGCACTGTTACATATTGATACCAACGATGGTCAAGTGCGTACGCTACGTGCTAATAAAAATCGCTTTGGTGATATAGATACTGTGGGCATTTTTAAAATGTGTGAACGCGGTATGCTCAGTGTGGATAACCCCAGCGAAATTTTCTTATCCGGTTCAACCACTGAATCACCGGGGTCGACGATTACCTGTATTCGTAAAGGTAATCGTAATTTACTACTCGAAATTCAATGTTTAACCACTGAAACAGAAGCAGAATTTCCACAGCGAGTATGTGTTGGTTTAAATATGAACCGGATTAAAATGCTCACCGGTATTTTACGTAAACACACCAAAACTAAAATATTCCACGATACGTTTTTTAATATTGTGGGTGGTCTAAAAATTGATGAATCAGAAACCTGTATTGATTTAGCGCTTGTTACTGCACTTTTAAGTAGTTTGAACGAGTTTGTTGTACCTCGAACCACCTGTATTATGGGGGAGCTAAGTTTAAACGGAGATGTGCGTCCAATCGACAGTGGTGTACCCCGTGTTAAAGAAGCGGCGCAACATGGGTTTACTGAAATATTTATTCCATTTCGTAACTACCATAAATCGATGGAAGGGCTGGGTGCTAAAATAACGCCAGTTAAAACAGTGCACGAGCTACTGAGTTTAATTAACTAGCAAACAAAAAGTGCTTAACGATGCATGTTCTCAATGTTAGTCTTGCTTAAAGCCACTTATATAAAGAGTTTAATAAGGAAATGATATGAAAAAATTAGTGATTGCAGCCGCGATTATTGCTGCAGGTGTGGGTGGCGTGAGCTATGCAAACTATGTTGCAACACAAGAGGTACGTGCTGAGGTTGATAAACAGTTGGCCTTGATCAGCGAACAAACAGGTGCTAGTTTTAACTACGCAGAGCTATCGGCGAGTGTTATTTCAAACAGTGTTGCCATTAGTAATATTGAAGTGACTAGCCCTGAGGGCGATAAAATTGCCACGGTTGAGCATGTTGAAGTGACAGGCTACGAAACCGATAAAATATCGCCACATACTGCTTTTACGTTAAAAAACTTTCAATTTGATAAAAGCTTTGTCGATACACTGCCTGCAGATACAAATACACAACTTGCCTCAGCCAGTTATGATTTACACTCTTCATTAGATTACGATGAGCAATCAGGTAACAGTGATATTATTGTTAAGCTGCAAGCTAATGATATTGCTAGTATTGATATGGACATGGGGCTTGCTAATTCTAAAGCGCTTATGGACGCTTCACTTGAAATCAGTAAGGCTCAACAAGCTGCAGGCAGTACGCCATTTACTTATGAGCAAGAGTTACAGCAGCAAACAATGATTATGCAAGCAATGAGTAAGCTAGAGCCACGTAATGTTAGCTTAGTTGTTAATAACCAAGGTGATCTTAAAGGCTTATTAGAAAGCGAGTTGGCAAAGCAAGGTATTACGTTAGAGCAAATGCAAACAATGCTTGATCAACAGCTTCAACAAGCACCTGTGACCGAAGAAATAGCCAAGGCGTTAACTGATTTTGCTAAAGGACTAAATTCGTTTAGTGTGTCTGCAAAACTGCCTGAAGGTAAAACTATGATGCAAGTGAATCAGCAACTAATGATGTTAGCAGGGCAACCCGAAGAGCTGGTTAAGTTTATAAATTTAGAAGTTAAAGGCAAATAACAGCGGTAAGTTATAAGCCGTCAGGATTCAATTTAAAACAAAAAAGCCGTACTTGATTATTCAAGTACGGCTTTTATTATTTTAGCTGATAGTTAGTGAAGAATACGCGCTCTAATTGTACCTTCAACTGCACTGAGCTCTTTAAGTGCGACTTCTGAGTGATCTGTGTCTACATCAATAACCACGTAACCAATTGCTTCATCGGTTTGTAAGTACTGTGCGGCAATGTTAATACCGTGCTGAGCAAACGCTTGGTTAATTTGCGTTAGCACGCCAGGGCGGTTGTGATGCACGTGTAACAAGCGGCTGCGATTAGCAAGCTCTGGCAATGATACTTCAGGGAAGTTAACTGCAGTAATAGTTGAGCCGTTATCTGAGTACTTAGCGAGTTTACCTGCTACTTCAATACCAATGTTCTCTTGTGCTTCTTGAGTAGAGCCACCTATATGCGGCGTTAAAATAACGTTGTCGAATTCACGCAGTGGCGAGATAAATTCTTCATCGTTAGATTTAGGTTCAACTGGGAATACGTCAATTGCTGCGCCGCTGAGTTTTTTCTCTGTTAGCGCTTCTGCTAGGGCGTCAATATCAACGACAGTACCACGTGAAGCGTTAATTAAAATAGAGCCTTGCTTCATTACCGCCAATTCAGCCGTGCCAATCAGGTTTTTAGTTTGCGGTGTTTCAGGTACGTGCAAGCTAATAATATCAGCGCGTTGCAATAGCTGCGTTAAGTTATGTACTTGTGTCGCATTACCTAAAGACAGTTTGTCTTCAATGTCGTAATACTCCACGTTCATACCAATATTTTCAGCCATAATACCCAACTGAGTACCAATGTGACCGTAGCCAATAATACCTAAGGTTTTACCGCGCGCTTCAAACGAGCCATTGGCTGTTTTTAACCAGCCACCACGGTGCGCAGCGGCATTTCGCTGTGGAATACCACGTAATAAAAGCAGTATTTCACCTAGTACAAGTTCAGCAACTGAACGAGTATTAGAAAATGGAGCGTTAAATACGGCAATACCGCGTTCACGTGCTGCGTTTAAATCTACTTGGTTGGTGCCAATACAAAAACAACCGATAGCAACCAGTTTTTCAGCTGCATTTAATACCGATTCATTAATATGAGTACGAGAACGCAGCCCCACAAAGTGCACATCTTTAATGCGCTCAATAAGCTCGTCCTCAGGTAGCGATGTTTTAACGTAGTCGATATTGCTATAACCGTTACGTTTTAGCGTTTCAACAGCGCTTTGATGAACACCTTCAAGCAAGAGAATTTTAATTTTGTCTTTTGCTAACGATACCTTACTCATAACCATATCCTATTTAATTTGTGGCCCATTTTTTGTGCCGATAATCACTTTATCAGCACCGCGCTCTGCAAATAGGCCGTTGGTGACTACGCCAACAATTTGATTTATTTGTGTTTCAAGCTGTTTAGCATGGGTAATTTTTAAATTATGTACATCTAAAATAACGTTGCCGTTATCGGTTACAACACCTTGGCGATACACAGGGTCGCCACCAAGTTTTAATAATTCGCGGGCAACATAGCTGCGCGCCATCGGAATAACTTCAACCGGAAGAGGGAAATCCCCTAAGGTATCGACTAGTTTGGTGTCATCAACAATACACACAAACTGTTTAGCCACTGCCGCTACTATTTTTTCACGGGTGAGTGCTGCACCACCGCCTTTAATCATTTCGTTTAGAGCGTTAATTTCATCTGCGCCATCAACGTACACATCCAGAGCATCAACATCATTTAGCTCAAATACTTCTATACCAAGTTCTTTTAAACGTGCTGTAGACGCTTCTGAACTAGATACTGCACCAACAATGGTGTCTTTTACTGTGCCTAAAGCATCAATAAAATGATTAACGGTTGAGCCTGTACCAACACCCACTATGGTGTTTTCTTTTACAAACTCGAGTGCAGCCCATGCAGCTGCTTTTTTTAATTCATCTTGTGTCATTGCTATGTGCTCATTTATGTCAAAAATAGACTGTTAGTTTACAAGATTAATTGTTACCAACAGTAGGTTTTATTGGGTGTAATAATAGTTTTAAGAGGCACATCCCACGATTCAATTGGGAGCTTATCCACTTGTTGGCATTCGTGTGCTAGGCCAATAAGTTGTGGTTGTTGCCAATCTTGTTCGTATAAACGTGCCAAGGTTCTATCGTAAAACCCACCCCCCATTCCAAGGCGATTACCAAATTTATCAAATGCAACAAGTGGCATAAGTAGATAATCAAGCGCTGGCAATGGGCATATTTGAGAGCAGTTCAGCTTAGGCTCCAAGATACCATAGCGATTTGCCCTCATGGGTGAGTTTTTTTCATATCGTTGAAATAGTAAATTAGCCCCGTTGAAAGGGTGAATTACAGGTAAGTAAACATGCTGTTTAATGCTCCATAATTCATTAATTAACAATGATGTATCTAATTCACCATCATTGCTTAAATAAAGCGCGATATGGCTTTTTTTGGCCGAGTTCATGCTTTTTAAATATTGAATAAAATTCACTTTAAGCGAGTGGGCCGCTATTTCTTGCTGGTTTTTTGATAGGTTATTACGTGCTTTACGAATATCGTGTCTTATTTGTGCGCGATTATTGCTCATTAAATATCTAAACCATAATTAAAAAGAGAATAAGTTCGGAAACATTAAATACACAGCAAGCACAATAAGTAATATTACAACTGTGGTAATCAGTGAATATAAAACAAGGTTACTGCGTTTTTTGGGTGTTGTAGAGAATGGCTCATCTAGCATTAAATCGTCATCTTGCCATGGTTCGTCATTTTCATCAGACAGAGATAACTCAACCTCGGGGAGACGTTGCTCAAGATCCTCAAGTTTCTCTTCAAGACGAATTAAGCTACTAGTAATGTAATCTAGGGCATCAAATAAGCGCTGATCTCGCTGGCTGTCGTGCGCTTTTTGAGAAGTAGCTTGTGTAGGGGCTGTTTGCTGAAGTTTGCTTTTGATCCCCAGCGTTGAAAGTAACTTGGCTTGCTTAAGGGCTTTCTCTTTGTTGCTAGGAGCAAACAGCAGCTTGCCATTAAAAAATGCCGCCACCTTTTCAGGTGAGGTTTTTAGTTTTTCTGTCAGTGCATTGGTCACTGCTTGGCTGTCTGCGCCTTCTGCAAGTCCTACAAATATAACACGAAAATTGTCGGCCATTTTTTATCCCTAACACGCTTTATTGTATAAGTAGAGTATATACCTAAAATGTTAAACAGTTCGAGACTGTTTTATGACTAACTTAATACACATAGCAAAACGGCCCTAAAAAGGGCCGTTTTAATATTAGCTAGGTGGCTTACAGGCCAGCTGCTGCGCGAAGTGCGTCTGCTTTATCTGTGCGTTCCCATGGGAATTCATCACGGCCAAAGTGGCCGTAAGCCGCTGTTGGAAGATAAATAGGGCGCTCAAGATCAAGCATTTGAATTAGGCCGTAAGGGCGTAAGTCAAAGTGTTCACGAATAAGTCCGATTAAACGCGCTTCTTCTAATTTACCTGTGCCAAATGTTTCAACACTGATAGATGTTGGCTCTGCAACACCAATAGCATAAGACACCTGAAGTTCACACTTGTCAGCAAGGCCAGCAGCAACAATGTTTTTAGCAACATAACGTGCAGCATAAGCCGCTGAGCGGTCAACTTTTGATGGATCTTTACCAGAGAAAGCACCACCACCGTGACGAGCCATGCCACCGTAAGTATCTACAATGATTTTACGACCAGTTAAACCACAGTCACCCATTGGGCCACCAATAACAAAGCGACCTGTTGGGTTAATGAAAAATTTAGTTGCACTAGTAATCAGCTCAGCAGGAAGTACTGGCTTAATGATGGTTTCCATTACTGCTTCTACTAAGTCATTTTGCGATACATCTTCGCTGTGCTGAGTAGAAAGTACAACGGCATCAATACCTACTGGCTTGCCATTTTCGTATGCAAATGTAACTTGTGATTTTGCATCTGGACGTAACCAGTTAAGCTCGCCACTTTTACGAACCTCAGCTTGGCGTTGTACTAAACGGTGAGAATAAGTAATTGGAGCAGGCATTAATACTTCAGTTTCGTTACATGCGTAACCAAACATTAGGCCTTGGTCGCCAGCGCCTTGCTCTTCTGGACTTGTACGGTCAACACCTTGGTTAATGTCAGGAGACTGTTTACCAATCGTGTTTAAAATTGCACACGAATCGGCATCAAAGCCCATATCAGAGTGTGTGTAACCAATTTCACGTACTGTTTTACGTGTAATTTCTTCGATATCAACCCATGCGCTAGTCGTTATTTCACCACCAACCATAACCATACCGGTTTTAACGTAAGTTTCACACGCTACACGGGCATGAGAGTCTTGCTCTAGGATAGCATCAAGTACCGCATCAGAAATTTGATCGGCGATTTTATCCGGATGACCTTCAGAAACAGATTCAGAAGTAAATAAATGTTTTGCCATTGTAATTATGCTCACAAATATTGCGCTTCACAAACGTCGGTATTAGCGCTAAAAAATTAAGGCGCGTATTTTATCTAAAACAAATGAACTTGCATAGTTTTTTTACGCCTAGACGTCTAAATAAAATATCTAATAGTAAATGGTTCTTAAAAAATATTCATAATGCCCTATTTTTATGGGTTTTTAATTGCACACAGCCCCCACAATAAGTAAGAATGGGGATAAATAAATACCCGCGCAAATACATATAAAGGTAGGAGAATTCATGCCATCTCGCAAAGAACTTGCAAATGCTATTCGCGTCTTGTCAATGGACGCAGTACAAAAGGCCAAATCTGGTCACCCTGGAGCCCCTATGGGCATGGCTGATATCGCAGAAGTATTATGGCGCGATTATCTAAAACATAACCCAACAAATCCAGAGTGGGCTGACCGAGATCGATTTATACTCTCAAATGGTCACGGTTCAATGCTAATTTATTCTCTACTGCATTTAAGTGGTTATGACTTGTCACTGGACGAAATTAAAAACTTCCGCCAAATGCATTCTAAAACACCAGGCCATCCAGAATATGGATACGCGCCAGGAATTGAAACCACTACGGGCCCATTAGGTCAAGGGATCACAAATGCGGTAGGTATGGCGATTGCTGAAAAAGCATTAGCAGCGCAGTTTAACCGTGAAGGCCACGACATTGTTGATCACCACACGTATGCGTTTATGGGTGATGGCTGTTTAATGGAAGGCATTTCTCATGAAGCATGCTCACTAGCCGGTACATTAGGCCTAGGCAAGTTAGTGGCATTTTGGGATGACAACGGCATTTCAATCGACGGTGAAGTTGAAGGTTGGTTTAGTGATGACACCCCAGCACGTTTTAAAGCATACGGCTGGCATGTAATTAGTGACGTTGATGGCCATGATAGCGATGCAGTAAGTGCAGCAATTGCAGAAGCTAAAAGCGTGACTGATAAGCCATCTCTTATTTGTTGTAAAACTATTATTGGTTACGGCTCACCTAATAAGTCAGGTAGCCACGATTGTCACGGTGCACCGCTTGGTGATGACGAAATTAAAGCGTCTCGCGAGTTTTTAGGTTGGACGGGCGATGCATTTGAAATCCCTGAAGATATTTATGCACAGTGGGATAACAAAGAAAAAGGCCAACAGCTTGAAGCAAGCTGGGACGAAAAATTTGCCGCCTACGAGCAAGCATACCCAGAGCTCGCTGCTGAATACAAACGCCGTACACATTCAGAATTACCCGCTGACTGGGCTGAAAAATCACAAGCGTACATTGAAGAGCTGCAAGCAAACCCAGCAAACCCAGCATCACGTAAAGCGTCGCAAAATGCATTAAATGCGTTTGGCCCGTTACTACCTGAATTTATGGGTGGCTCTGCCGATTTAGCGGGTTCAAACTTAACAATTTGGGATGGCTCTAAAGGCTTAACTGCTGATGATGCAAGTGGTAACTACATATACTACGGTGTACGTGAGTTTGGTATGTCGGCCATTATGAACGGTATTGCACTGCATAAAGGCTTTATTCCTTACGGCGCAACGTTCTTAATGTTTATGGAATACGCACGCAACGCGGTACGTATGGCTGCATTAATGAAGCAACCAAGCATTTTTGTATACACGCACGATTCAATTGGTTTAGGTGAAGATGGTCCAACTCACCAACCAGTAGAGCAAATTGCCAGCATGCGTTTAACGCCTAACCTTTACAACTGGCGGCCATGTGACCAAGTTGAGTCAGCAATTGCATGGCAACAAGCTATTGAACGTAAAGACGGTCCTACATCATTAATCTTTACTCGCCAAGGCTTAGAGCAGCAATCTCGTGATGCCCAGCAATTAAGCGACGTTAAAAAGGGTGGTTACATCCTAAGTTGTGACGGCAATCCAGAGCTTATTTTGATTGCAACGGGTTCTGAAGTACAGCTAGCGCAAGACTCTGCGAAAGAGCTACGTGCGCAGGGTAAAAAGGTACGTGTTGTATCTATGCCATGTACTGATGCGTTTGAAGACCAATCGGCTGAGTACAAAGAAAGTGTATTACCAGCAAGCGTTTCACGTCGCGTAGCGATTGAAGCGGGTATTGCTGATTACTGGTACAAGTATGTAGGCCTAAATGGTGCCGTAGTTGGTATGACCACCTTTGGTGAGTCGGCACCGGCAAACGAGCTATTTGAGTTCTTCGGCTTTACGGTAGAAAATGTAGTTAACAAAGCAAACGCATTGTTTTAAGCAACTGCTTTAACGTTTAAAAGCCCGCGCTGTGTGTAACAGGGCGGGCTTTTTATGAGTTGTACTTTTATCACTTCCTCTAAAGCGCAGTATTTCTAGCCCTCTTTGTGCATAATCACTAAAAGGTTTATTTGGACAAAGATAAGCAAATGAGAAGAAAATGAGGCAATACAAAACCTTAATTACAAAATTAATTCTGCTGTTTGATTACTTCTTTTAAAGCTCAGCGTCTCATAGCTCTCTTGTGCATAAATCTCTAAAAGTACTGTTCGAAACTCGTAGCCCGTTGCTCGAAGCATATCTCTCTATAAAGTCGTTCATTTTTAACCTTTTGGCTTCTAAGTGAGTAATTTTCACAGCACTTAACTTGCAAGGTTTATATGTATCAGGCACTGTGGAGGTAACAAAATTATAAATTAACAACAGGAGTTAACATGCCAAAGTTCGATAACGTTAGTGTGGTTAAAAAAGCCAATGTGTATTTCGATGGCAAAGTATCAAGTCGTACTGTGCTTTTAGGTAACGGTGAAGCAAAAACCTTGGGTTTTATGCAACCCGGTGAATTTGAGTTTAATACCAACCAAAAAGAGTGCATGGAATTGTTAGCAGGGCAGTGGGATGTATTACTACCTGGTGAAAGCGAATGGCAAACATTTAACGCGGGCGAGTCATTTAACGTTGATGCTAATGTTAGCTTTCATGTAAAAGTAAGTGATTTTGCAGATTATTGTTGTTCATACATCGATTAATTTGTAGGTTGATTAAATTGTCAACACCTCTAAAGGCCGCTACAAAGCGGCTTTTTGCATACTTAATGCTAAATGAATGATCTAAATCAGTGGGGTAATAAATAATTGCGTAATTTTCATTTTTTCTCTTGTGTTAATTCGTTTAGCCCCCAATACTAACTATGAGGTAACAAATAAAAGGATACCCTATGAAAATTAATCTTTCTGGTCACCATGTTGACGTTACTGATTCTATTAAAGAACACATTAACGAAAAGTTCTCAAAAGTCGCGAGCCATTTTCCATCATTGATATCTCTAGATATTATTCTTTCAAAAGAGCATCATAAGTTCCAAGCGGAAATTAGCACAAATTATGAAGGTGCGCGTATATCGGTAAAAGGGGAAAACGAAGTTATGTATCCTGCTATTTCTAGCGCAGCTAAAAAACTCGATGCCGCACTAAAGCATCGTAAAGGGCAAATAAAAGCGAACTTACATGAAAAGCCTGTAAGTACCACACCTGAAATAGCACACGAAATCATCCAAGAGATGGATTTAAATTAATAACTAACAATGTGTTATTTTTAAAAAGAGCCTAAGGGCTCTTTTTTATTGCCTGTAAATTAGGTAAGTTATGCATTCACACAGTTTATTAATGATAAAAATTAATAATAAAAGCACTTAATACACCAAATTTGAGAAGTTAATGCAGTACACACAAAGCACATGGAAGTCTCGGTTAGGGGCGCTCGGCCCAGGTATTTTAATGGCCACCGCTGCCATTGGTGGCTCACACTTAGTGGCCTCTACTCAAGCAGGTGCATTATTTGGCTGGCAGCTATTTTGGCTTATTGTAGTGGTTAACGTTTTAAAGTACCCGTTTTTTCGTTTTGGCATGGAATACACACTCGCTACTAAAAATAGTTTAGTGCAAGGGTATAAAAACCAAGGGCCTGGCTATTTTTACAGTTTTATTGCTCTCAATATTATTGCCGCTGTGGTAAATACCGCGGGCGTATTGTTGCTTACTGCGAGCTTATTACACTACGCATTACCTATTAGTATTCCCGTTACCTTATTGTGCTGGTTAATATTGGCTGTATGTTTAATTATATTATTACTAGGGCACTTTAAAGCGCTCGATAACGTTGCAAAAGCTATTATGGGGCTACTTACTATAGCAACCATAACGGCATTAGTTATTGCTATAAATAACGGCCCTGTAGCGCCTGTAAATTATGTTGGCCCCTCACCGTATGAACTTGCCATGTTAGGCTTTATGGTTGCCTTAATGGGCTGGATGCCAGCGCCTATTGAAATATCGGCACTGAGCTCGTTGTGGCTTAAAGAAAAACAAGCTCAGCAAAGTGTGACTAAAACCCAAGGCTTATTCGACTTTAATGTAGGCTATTGGTTAACCGCCGGGCTTGCGCTGGTATTTTTTAGTTTAGGTGCGTTAGTGCAATATGGGCAAAGCAGTAATATAGAGCTTGGCGGTGTAGCCTTTGCTAAACAGCTGATTGATATGTATGCACTTACTATTGGCGAGTGGGCAAGGCCTTTGGTATCAGCCATCGCGTTTTTGTGTATGTTTGGCACCACACTCACCGTGCTTGACGGCTACGCCCGCACACTTAACGAATCGCATAAATTACTGGGTTTTAAGCAATCTAAACACAGCTTAAATACGTGGCTTATATTACAAGCAATGGCCGGTATGGCCGTTATTTTATTTTTTAAATCAGCCCTTGGCCCCATGCTTACCTTTGCTATGACGCTTGCGTTTGTTACTACCCCTGTTTTTGCATGGCTTAATTTTAGCCTAGTACGCTCAGAGCCTGCGATTAAACACAGCCTACTTTTGCGTAGCTTAACTTGGTTGGGCTTGGTGTACTTAGTTGGTTTTGCTATGGCGTTTGTAGTGTGGAAGTTGATGTGATTTTATTTTCGAGGTTCGAGGTTCGAGGTGAAAGGTTAAAGGTTAAAGGT
>NZ_PNCN01000076.1:0-24974 GCF_005886135.1 Pseudoalteromonas sp. S4741
GTGTTCAGGTCGAAGCCCTGGGACAATCCCTAAAAAGCTAAAAGAACTACGTGAAAACGGTAAACGGCTAATATTACCGGAGAAAAGAAAGCGAAAAGCTTATCCGCGAGCGGTGCTGGCAAAGACACAAAAATATCCGGTTAGATATAAACGAAAAAACACCACTCGTTCTTAAACGAGTGGTGTTAACTCACTGAGTGGCTTTTTTGTTTATAAAATCAATCGTTTCTTCGTCGAGTATTGCCTTAGAAATGTATTGCATACCGCTTTTACTTTTAAACAATAGTCCACAATCTGTAGTAATAATTTCGTTAATGTCGTGCCAAGCTAACTGGTAATTTTTGTAATGATTGGTTGATTTTATTCCGTCTTCGTCGAAGGTGAGAGTGACTTCAGAACCAGACGCTCTGCTTAGCATTTGCCTGGTAACCCACCATGGGCGGCGATAGTAAAAAGCGATGCATTCGAGTAGGGCTAGCATCAGCAAAAATGTACCTAGGTAATGATCTCCTAAACCATAAATACCAAATAATCCCAATACAACAAGCAGTGCTAATAAAAAATATTTAGGTTGCGCGCGTTTACTATAAGGCAGCGATTGGTCGAAGCATTCATAAAAGTAAGGTTTATCGAGTTTATAGGTTGTCGTAAATACCATGCATCTATACTTAAAAGCTATTTTTTATCATTTTAGCAAGCTATATGGCAAATGCGCAGCTTAAAAAGAATTAATAGTTCAGAGTTTGTAATTAATGGGTAGCAACTTGGCAACTAATACTAAACACAAAAAAAAGCGACCAAATGGTCGCTTTTTAAAAAGGGGGCTGAATTAGCAATTTGTTTCTTCAGCGTTGACTCCTTCTTTTACTTCTTCACAGGCATCTTCTACTTTATTTTGAACATCTGTCACGGCTTCGTCGATGCGTTCACCGGCTTCTTCTGCATGATTGTCTTCACAACCCATAATAAATGCACTTGCGAATAGGCCAATAGCTGCTGCTTTAAGTGTTGATGATTTCATAATGTAATTCCTTGTATATAAATTTAAAAAGCTCGTTGTTTCTTATCTACTTGGGGCTTTTACCACGTAAAGCGCCAGAGACAAGTGAAATAACCAGTAAAACTATAAAGATAAAAAATATGATCTTAGCAATTCCTGCTGCGGCTCCTGCAATACCACCAAATCCTAAAACGGCTGCGATTAGTGCGATCACCAAAAATGTAATTGTCCAGCGTAACATTGTCATCTCCTTGATTTATCTAAGTGTTAAAGTGTTGTTTTTATATAAGCGAGTAATATGCCAGTATTTTATTTTGTTTTAAATCAATAGTTTAACTTATCTTTTTGAGTTTGGCTTTATATTAGGTTGGTAATTTTTACGGTTTTATCTGTAACTTATTCACAGTGGTGTCTGATGAGATAATAAATAGTTTTTACAGTCGTTATTTTGGTAAGACCAATTAATATTTGCTTTGGCGGTTTTTAGTGGATTAGCTCATTAGGTATATTTTTATGTGTTTTTACAGAATATTAGGGTTTTTATATATTCTTTATTTATAACGAACATTTTTACCATCTATATATATAGGTTAAATAAGCTATTTTAGGTGGTGTTAACCTTATTGGTGATATGTTACTTTTAGATTAATTGGTTTTACCAATTTACAATGTGTAGACAAAAGAGTAGTTTTTGTTACTATTGGTGAATATTTATTTAAATAAACTGACTTTTTATGTATTCAGTTTTGAACAGGGGAGAATTATGGATATAGGGGCTTTGCTCACAACTGCAGGCAATTTAATGCTAACCGGTATGGTGGGGGTGTTTGTATTTCTTTCTTTATTGATTGGTGCAGTGACAGTTATGTCTAAGCTGGCTAGCAAATTTTCTCAGCCAGAACTTGAAGTATCACAGAGAACACCATCTTTTAAATCTCAAGGTGTGCCAAATGAGCACATCGCTGCAATTAGTGCTGCCATTGCTCAGTACAAAACAAATAATAATTAGAGGAGCATACCAATGGCTAAATTAAAAATAACAGAACTAGTACTTCGAGACGCCCATCAGTCGCTTTTAGCTACCCGCATGCGATTAGACGACATGTTACCTATTGCAAAAAAAATTGATGACGCAGGTTATTGGTCTATAGAGTCTTGGGGTGGGGCTACCTTTGACTCATGTATTCGTTATTTAGGCGAAGATCCTTGGGAGCGTATTCGCGCGCTTAAAAAGGCGATGCCAAATACACCCCAGCAAATGTTACTTCGCGGTCAAAATTTATTGGGGTATCGCCATTATGCTGATGACGTTGTTGAAAAGTTTGTTGAGCGCGCACACAAAAATGGCGTAGACGTATTTCGCATTTTTGATGCCATGAATGATGTACGTAACTTAGAAACTGCTATAAAAGCGGCGGTTAAGGTAGGCGCGCATGCCCAAGGTACGATTTCTTACACGGTAAGCCCAGTACACACATTGGATATGTGGCTAACACTTGCTAAACAGCTTGAAGAATTAGGTTGTCATTCAATTTGTATTAAAGATATGGCGGGATTGCTTAAGCCTTACGATGCAGAAAAACTGATTAAAGGCTTAAAAGAAACGGTTTCAATTCCTATTGCCATGCAATGTCATGCAACAACGGGTTTAAGCACCGCTACTTATCAAAAAGCAATTGATGCCGGCATTGATATGCTCGACACAGCTGTATCGTCTATGAGTATGACTTATGGTCATTCAGCAACTGAAACAATTGCTGCAATCGTTGAAGGGACCGAGCGTGATACCGGGCTTGATTTAAACCACCTAGAAGAAATTGCCGCTTACTTTAGAGACGTACGTAAAAAGTACGCTGCGTTTGAAGGCAGCTTAAAAGGTGTCGATGGCCGAATTTTATTAGCCCAAGTGCCAGGTGGTATGTTAACTAACATGGAAAACCAGCTTAAAGAGCAAGGTGCTGCTGATAAACTAAACGAAGTATTACTTGAAATTCCACGAGTACGTGAAGATTTAGGCTTTATTCCACTCGTTACACCTACCTCACAAATTGTTGGTACTCAGGCAGTACTTAATGTGCTTACTGGCGAGCGCTATAAAACCATCACCAAAGAAACTGCTGGCGTATTAAAAGGTGAGTATGGTTCAACACCTGCACCAATGAATAAAGAGCTTCAAGAGCGCGTACTTGATGGCAGTGAAGCAATTACCTGTCGCCCTGCAGATATTATTAAACCTGAACTTGAAACGCTTGAGGCTGAATTAAGTAAACTTGCGCAAGAGCAAGGCTTAACGCTTGCTGATGAGCAAATTGATGATGTGCTCACGTATGCCTTATTCCCACAAATTGGTTTGAAGTTTATTAAAAACCGTAATAACCCTGACGCATTTGAACCTGTTCCCAGCGCTGATGATAACGCCAATAAAGCACCTGAAAAATCAGCGGCAAGCAATAAAGGCGTTAAGGCTGAGCAATACAGCGTTAAAGTAGACGGTAAAGTATACGATGTCGTGGTTGCTCAAGGTGGTGAGCTTAAAGAGGTTACGTTAAAAGACTCTGAGCATATTCCGCAGTCGGCATCAGTTGCTTCAGGTGAAACTCTTAATGCGCCACTTGCCGGTAATATCTTTAAAATTAAAGTAAAGCCAGGTCAGGTAGTAAATGAAGGCGATGTGGTGATTATTATGGAAGCCATGAAAATGGAAACCGAAGTACGCGCCATGCATACCGGTACAATTGCAGACGTGCTTGTCTCTGAAGGTGATTCAGTGTCAACCGGCGATGCAATGATTGCATTAGCTTAAGGAGTAATTAGAGGATGGATGGTATTTTAAACCTCTGGCATGCCACAGGCATTGCTAACTTTACATTTCCTGGGCTGATCATGATTGCCGTTGGTTGTTTGTTATTATTTTTAGCTATAGTTAAAAACTTTGAGCCGCTACTATTACTGCCCATTGGTTTTGGTGCTATTTTAACTAATATTCCTGTGGCAGGTTTATCTGACCCTGGTGGCTTACTTTATTATGTTTACTATGTAGGTATTGATACCGGAATTTTTCCGTTATTAATATTTATGGGAGTGGGCGCGCTCACTGACTTTAGTGCGTTAATTGCCAACCCGCGTATGTTGTTATTAGGTGCTGCGGCGCAGTTTGGTATTTTTGCTACCTTATTTGGGGCTATTTTACTTAACTTCATCCCAGGGTTTGAGTTTAGTTTACAAGATGCGTCAGCAATTGCCATTATTGGTGGCGCTGATGGGCCAACCGCTATCTTTTTAGCGTCAAAACTGGCGCCTGATTTATTAGGTGCTATAGCCGTGGCTGCGTACTCATACATGGCGTTGGTTCCTATTATTCAGCCGCCTATCATGCGTGCGTTTACAACGCCTGAAGAGCGTAAAATTCAAATGCCAGAACTGCGTAAAGTATCAAAAAAGGAAAAAATTATTTTTCCGCTGATGGTACTTACTTTAACTGCGCTCTTTTTACCAGCCGCCATTCCACTGGTTGGTATGTTTTGTTTAGGTAACTTAATGCGTGAGTCGGGTGTGGTCGATAGGCTAAGTAACAGTGCTCAAAACGAAATTATTAATATAACCACCATATTTCTAGGACTAGCGGTAGGCTCTAAGCTTGCTGCCGAGCAGTTCTTAACAGTGGAAACCATTGGTATTTTAGTACTGGGCGCAATGGCGTTTGCTATTGGTACGGCCTCAGGTGTATTTATGGCAAAAGGCTTAAATAAAATATCAAAAACCCCAATTAATCCATTAATTGGTGCAGCGGGTGTATCGGCTGTTCCTATGGCGGCTCGTGTAGTTAATAAAGTCGGTCTTGAAAATAACCCGCACAACTTTTTACTGATGCATGCCATGGGGCCTAATGTAGCTGGCGTACTGGGAAGTGCTGTTGCTGCAGGTATTTTATTAGCACTTGTTGGCTAGTAATATTTAATCCAACCATTAGCGCAGTTTACTGCGCTTTTTTTTGCCTAAAATTTAATGTTTTAGATTAAGCGGTTTCTTGTATAGGGTTTTTTGTTTAAAGTAATCACTCTTCATTTTTTTTAAGGGCTGTCAAATGTTACACACACCGCTGGCAAAATATTTACCCAAGGTTAGTAAGCTTGTATTTGGTTGTATGGGTTTAGGAGGTGCTTGGAATAAAGACGCCATCAACAGTGGGCACTTAAAGCAAGCCCATTCATGCATAGACGCAGCATTGGAAAGCGGGATTAACTTTTTTGATCATGCTGATATTTATACTTTAGGCAAAGCTGAGCAGGTTTTTGGTAAAGCGTTGGCTGAGCGTCCTGAGCTTAGAGAACAAATGTATATTCAGTCTAAGTGTGGTATTCGCTTTGCTGATGAGAAAAACTCGCAGCGTTATGATTTTTCTGCTGATTGGATTGAGCGTTCTGTTGAGGGCTCACTTAAACGATTAAATACCTACTACTTAGATGTGCTTATGTTGCATCGCCCCGATCCATTAATGGAGGTGGAGGAAGTTGCGCAAATATTTAGCTGTTTAAAAGAAAGTGGCAAAGTGCGTCATTTTGCAGTTTCTAATATGTCTCAACATCAAATAAGGTTTTTGCAGCGCGCTTTAGATATGCCAATTGTGGCAAATCAAATAGAGGCCAGTTTACAAAAACATCAGTGGGTTGATGAGGGTATTTATGTGGGTAATGCCGATGGCAAAGATATTAACTTTACCCCAGGGTGTGTTGAGTATTGTCGTGAGCATGACATTCAAATTCAGAGTTGGGGCAGTTTGTGCCAAGGTTTATACTCAGGCGGTGACCTGTCAAAAGCGTCACAAGCGGATGTAAACACGAGTATTTTAGTTAGTAAGCTTGCCGTTTTATATGGCACAAGTGCAGAAGCTATTGTATTGGCATGGCTACTTCGCCATCCTGCATCGATTCAGCCAATTATAGGCACAACTAATGTAGATCGTATTAAGGCATCGAGTGATGCAATTAATATTAATTTAAGTCGAGAGCATTGGTATGAGTTATATATTAGCGCGAAAGGCTGCGCTTTGCCGTGAGTTAATACCCGTTTCAATATTATTTGAACGAATTGGTATAATACAAAGGTGTTGATATGAATATATTTGTCATTTTAATTAGCTTAGTGATTGCTTTGGTGATCATTATTCCTTTGCTAGAAAAGTACCAAAGTAGAATGGGGCTAGAGGGTGCTACCAAATACAGCAAGTATATTTGGCCATTAGTCATGATATCTTTGGTTGTGCAGCTAATTTACGTACTTGTAAATTAAGTTTGAAACTTAAATATCACACACAAAAAAGCCTTTGCGGGTAACCCCAGCAAAGGCTTTTTTATTTAATCAGTGAAGTGGTTATCTAAGTGCTAGTTGTAGCTCACGACTGCGCTCTAGTTGTGCGATAAAGTTATCAGCAATAGGCTTAAATTTAGCAAGCTCTGAACGAGGTAATGGTTCAGACTTAGGTAGTTTTACGGTTTTAGGGTTACGGTGAACGCCGTTAACCAAAAACTCATAATGTAAATGCGCACCGGTTACACGACCAGTTGAGCCAACAGTACCTATTTTTTCTCCCTGTTTTACCTTTTGCCCTGTTCTGACTAGGCGCTTGTTAAGGTGTAAGTACTTAGTAACATATTGAGTACCATGGCTAATAAATACGTAATTACCATTATATTTGCTATAGCCTGCTTTAATTACTTTACCATTACCCGATGATACAACTGGCGTACCGGTACGTGCAGCGTAATCAATGCCGCGATGTGCTTTCACTTGTCCTGTAACGGGGTGTAGGCGGCGAGGGTTAAAGCTTGAACTAATATATTTGAAATTAACAGGCGCACGCAAAAAGGCTTTTTTCATACTACGGCCTTCAGGGGTGTAAAAGTTACCGTCTGTGTGACGAATAGCGGTGTAACGCTCACCTTGGTTTATAAATTCAGCGGCAATTATTTTACCGGTGCCAATAAACTCACCGTCAACAAAATGAGACTCATAAATTAAGCCAAATTCGTCACCCTTGCGAATGTCGTTTGCAAAATCGACGTCCCAACCAAATATATCGGCAAAGTTCATGATTTGGCGTTCACTTAAACCTGCTGCAATTGCAGAGGTCCAAAAGCTACTTGAAATTTCCCCACCGGCTGTTTTGCTCAGTGTTTCTATTTCTTTGCTGTCAATTGAGGTGTCGTATTGGCCTTCGTCATTAAGTGTAACGAATAGTGTATCCGTTTTAGAAATAACGTAGCGTAATTGAGCTAATGAACCGTCTTCGGCGGTAGCAAAGCTTAACGTTTCACCTGGGTGAATTTTAGTTAGCTTACGTGTTTCAGCGTTGGTGTTTACAAGTTTATGCAGCGTTTGTGCAGAAAAACCAGCGCGCTTAAAAATAATCGCTAAATTGTCACCATTTTTAACTTGGTGATCGACAAAATCATATTCTGGAAGTTTTTGTGCTGCCTGCTCTGAATTTAGGTCAGTGAGTTTTTCGTTCTCACCTACTTTAATTTGTAATTCATAGCGCTTACCAATTTCTAGTGTGTTTTCACTATTGTCTTTGGATGCAGTGGCTTTTTCAGAAGGAAGAAAGGCTAAGGCAACAATAGCAGAAACCAAACCTAGAATAAGCATTTTGTGTTTTTTGGGGAGCGTGTTAACCACGTGAACCATAACGTGCCTTTTTCTGCTGTCAAGATAATAAATAGGTTATATTGCAGGATATAACGAATAATCTGTGAATACTAGTATTTTGTAGATTTAAACTCGAGTTAAATTAGGCTAAAATCGTAGGGTATTCAGGCTGTTTGTGTTTAAAGTTGAACTGTTACACTATTTTATATTCTTGGATACTTTGCTTTTTCATCATAATGTTATATTAGTTTATAAAACGGTTTAATTACGAGAAGTGATTAATTTGTAAACTGTTTTTAGTTTGTGATAAACACTTTTGGCGTATTATTAATCGCTCATTTATATCCCCTTTTAGAACGTACACCCTGCATTTTAGTTGGTGCTGCGATTAGTTAAAAAAGTTGTTCTAATTAGGTGGAAATTTGTTATGTTAGCTAAATAGTTTTATTTGCTTTGTGATAACGCGCTAGCAATAAACCGTGAGCATATTACACCCCTTCGTTGTCAGAATTTTTGGAGTAACACACAGTGGATTTACAAACCGCTCTAGCAGAGATAAAACGCGGTGCAGAAGAGATATTAATTGAAGATGAGTTGGTTGAAAAATTAAAGTCGGGGAAAAAGCTAAAAATTAAAGCTGGTTTTGATCCTACGGCTCCAGATTTACACCTAGGTCACACTGTACTCATTAATAAAATGAAAACCTTTCAAGATTTAGGTCATGAGGTTATTTTTTTAATTGGTGATTTTACCGGTATGATTGGCGATCCAACGGGCAAAAATGTGACCCGTAAACCACTTACACGTGATGACGTGCTTGCCAACGCCGAAACCTATAAAGAGCAGGTGTTCAAAATTTTAGACCCGGCTAAAACAACCGTCGCTTTTAACTCTACGTGGATGGAGAAATTAGGCGCTGCGGGGATGATAAAATTAGCAGCGCGTCAAACTGTGGCGCGTATGCTTGAGCGTGATGATTTTAAAAAGCGCTATGCTGGCGGTCAATCGATTGCGATTCATGAGTTTTTGTATCCACTGGTGCAAGGCTGGGATTCAGTCGCATTAGAGTCAGATGTTGAGCTAGGCGGCACCGATCAGCGTTTTAACCTATTAATGGGTCGTGAGCTGCAAAAAGATGAAGGTCAAAAACCACAAACAGTATTAATGATGCCTTTACTTGAGGGAACTGACGGCGTTCAGAAAATGTCGAAGTCACTCGGTAATTATATTGGTATTACTGATACGCCTTCAGATATGTTCGGTAAAATCATGTCAATTAGTGACGTACTCATGTGGCGTTACTACGATTTGCTAAGTAGCCTTTCTATTGAGCAAATTGCAGCGCAAAAACAGCGTGTAGAGCAGGGCACTAACCCGCGCGATATTAAAATTGAATTAGCTAAAGAGCTAATTGCGCGTTTTCACAGTGAAGCTGATGCGCAAGCTGCTCATGATGACTTCATCCAGCGTTTTCAGAAAAAAGCTTTGCCAGATGAAATCCCTGAGCTGACAGTTAATATTGATGAAGAGTCAATTTTAATCGCTAACTTACTTAAAGAAGCGGGCTTAGTAGCGAGTACCTCAGAAGCCATGAGGATGATCAAACAAGGTGCAGTAAAGCTTAACGGCGAAGACAAAATTACAGATACCAAATTGGAAATTGCAAAAGGCACAACGGCTATTTACCAAGTAGGTAAACGCAAATTTGCAAATATCACCGTAGCTTAAAACTTCGGACATTATAAAAACCAGCTACGGCTGGTTTTTTTATGCGAACTTAAAAACGAGAACAGCCTTAATAACTTCAACGCTAATAATAATCAGAAACCAAAAAAGGCGAATTTGGTTAAGTGTATTGAGTAGTTGTGGTACGTCATCGGCGTTGGGAAGACGCTCTACACCGACACGCATTTTATTAAAACGCTGTGTATTATAAATAGCAGGCCCACCAAGTTGTACCCCCAAAGATGCAGAACATACACTAAGTAACCAGCCTGTATTGGTTTGATAGAAGTGTCGGCCATAATGCTTAATATAATGCATGCTTTTTTTACTGGCCTTTAGTGAGGCAATTGTCAGCGCGAGTAAACGTATGGGAATGTACTCAACAATAAAAAGAACCAGTTTAAGCGGCATCAAAAAAGAGCTATTTGGAGCTATATCACTTCGCCACGCCTGTTGAATTAAAGTGATTAAACGATAGGCTAGAGCGGCGACGGGGCCCAATACTAAAAATATGAAAATTACCACAAAGTAATGACGCGCCGTTCTAAGTATGACACTTTCCATAATGGCTTTAATAATCCCGGGGCTTGAAAGTGCAATAACTTCTCGGGCTACTAGTGGCTTTAATAATTCGCGTGCTGTCGATTTTTGATTTTTTTTGACTAGCCTAGCTATGCGTATCGCTTTTTTGTTCAGGTTACTGTTTTCTAGACATAAATATAAAATAAGACCTGATAACAGCTCGGGGTAAAAGGCAAACTGAAGCAGTAAAACTACAATAATAAGCACAGTACTAAGTATAAGCGTACTTGCCATTGAGGCTGCTAAGTAATGATATTGCTTGGTGTCTGTTTTTTTATAAATACGCTGGCTTATAGCGCTAAAAATAGCAGAGAGTATGTGGTTAGGGTGATACCAACTTACTAAAGGTAAAAAGCGCTCAGCAAGGAGCGCACAAATAAATACAATAAAGTCCAAATGATTTTGAACAATATTATTGAGCATTTACAGCGTAACCGCCGTTAATTTCTCAAGTAACGCTACGACCATTTTTGATGAATTTATAGAGGCTGTTTCTAAGTATTCTTCAAATGATTGCGGCGACTCTTTGCCTGCAATATCAGACATTGAGCGAATAACAACAAATGGTGTATTAAGTGCAAAACACGTTTGCGCAATTGATGCACCTTCCATCTCTACTGCTAGCATTGTAGGGAAGTCACTGCGTGCTTTTTCAATACGAACAGGGTCGCACATAAACGAGTCGCCGGTGCAAATTAAACCGACAAGGGTTTTTACTTCACTAATTTGTGCAATTGTTTGCTCGGCGGCTTCTACAAGTTTAGGGTGAGCAGTAAAACCTGCTGGCATTTGTGGTACTTGGCCAATTTCGTAACCAAACGCTGTTACATCAACATCGTGATGACGTACTTCAGATGAAATTACTACATCGCCAACGTTTAGTGATGGGTCGAATCCACCGGCAGAGCCAGTGTTAATAACACAATCTGGATTGAAGTTATCGATAAGTAATGTGGTTGCGATTGTCGAAGCGACTTTACCAATACCTGATTGCACTAAAGTGACGGTATTGCCTGCAAGCTCGCCTGTGTAAAAAGTAAAACCAGCCTTGGTTAAAACTTGTGGATTTTGCATCGCCTCGCGCAAAATTTTAACTTCTGGCTCCATTGCGCCAATAATACCAACATTCATAGTGTTAAATTCCTGAGTTTGAATACGGTGATTATACTGCAAAAAATAACGTGGGGTAAAACAAACAAAAATGCGAGCTTAAAAAGCCCGCACTTTATAAACTTATTGATTATATTTCAGCAAGGGCTGTTGATTGTGCCTTTGCTTGAGAAGGAGACAATACCGCAGGTTTATGAACTCTAACACGTGTGGGTCGTGAAGATTTAGATGCCGCTGGCTTACCTAATTTAAACATAATTGCATCGCGTACTTCGCTTGGGCGGTAGCCTGCCTTCACTTTCATACGAATATGTGGAATACCTGCGGCTTCCAATGCGCCATTAACAAACCAGTCGCGCTGTGCTTTGTGGCCATCTTTATTGGCGTTATTAACTAAGTCAACCGCAGCCACTATGGTCATTTTTTCTTTATCTACTAAAACAAAGTCGAGCTGCTTATTTTTTGCTTTAGCCATTGCCGCACGTTTAGATTTAACAGACAGGCCTTGTTTACAGTCAATCACATCGATTAGTTTAACGCGACTAACAATTTTATATTGATCGCCAACGGCGCGCTCTAATAAATTCAGAAACGCCCCTTCTACTTGGGTAAATACACTTTGCTTACGAGTAAAAGGATAAGGGTTTCCGCCGTCATCATTAAATTTTGACGCAACGACAGATGCCCCAACAACTAGCACTAATATTAATAATAAAGCGAATTCCATACGGTAACTCCATAACAACAAATTGACACTGCTTGTCTAAAGCAATTTATGTGCCCAAATAGTTGTTATGGTTGTTTTATTAACGAATGGGGATGAGCACTATTATGCTTTATAGCCGCCTTCAATACCTTTTACGGCAATCGCAACTGCATCATGAGCATGTAAAGACTCATAATGGTTAATTTGCAGGAAATAATCGGTAAACTCTTTTGACTCTAACGTTGTTTTAATTTTTCGTGCTGCGTCTTCACAAAACATTAAATTTTGACCGTTTAAGCGAGCAAACTCTTGTTCGTCTTCACGTTTTACCGCAGCTTGTACTGGTGTTTTTAGCTCATCTTCTAGTAAGTTTATTAAGTTAACCACATCAAACTGTTCAATGTTATTTGCTAATTTAACTTTAACATTAGCAATTGAACGCTGTGAATGCGGGGTTGCTACAATCCCTTGAGTTGTTCCAAGCCACTCTAAAACTTCTGATTGAGTGAGTGTTTCTTGAGAAAAATTTTCGCTGAATGCGTTTTGAATTAATTGGCGAGCCAGTGCTGCAGAGCAGGGGCAAGTTGATGAATAAGTCACATCAACGCTGAGCTCAAAACTAATAACGCCTTGATTTATAGTGCTGGTAAGTACAATGGGATAGCTTTTCCAACCTGCTTTACCACTAAGTAATGACTTACGGCGTAGCGGCAATTCAAATTTAAATTCAATGTGTGCTTTATCACTTAAGCCTTCATGACTGGTGATAAAGGTATCTAAGGCTTGTGCTAAGGTTTCTGGATTGACCTGTTGCTCAGTTGAGAGGTGATCCAACGCTAAAAATAGTCGCGACATATGAATGCCTTTAGCATCTTCTTTGTGTAAATTAACAAAGGCGCGTGCTTTTGCATTAACGGTAACTGGAGCTAAATCAAGAGATTCAAAAATAAAAGGCAGCTCTATATCGCCCATACCTACCCAGTCTAATTTACCTGTTTGTAATGCGGCAGCCGTGTTAGCAATATCTGGCATAGTTTTTTGCATGATACGTTACTCGTTATTTGCAATATTTAAAACGCCGCATTTTACACTAAATAAAGATTTGCTGAAATGCAGCAAATAACACCAAACATGAAATTTTATTGTTTTTGTCGCACAACATGAAAATAGCTGATAGAAAATGCTAAAATTAGCCTTTAACCTTGAAAGGTCAACAGACCCTAAGCATTTAGCTAAGAGAAAAACTGATATATGACTGATTCTTCTTTGAACCCGTGGGTTAGAGTTCTTTCCAGTTCAATAACTCGTTTTGGTGAGTTTAAAACTGCAGCTATTTGCTATGCATTATTACTGACAATATCGCTGGTTTTATCAAGTATGTTTTATTACGTTGCCATAGGCGAAGTAAACTTGGTTGATATACTCGCCGTGGTATTTTTTACCTCGGTTGTTTCTCCTTTAGTTATCAGCATATTATTAAACTCTATTCGGCAACTTGATGCCTCTTATGCTTATTTAGATAGTGCCACAAAACAAGAGAAGCTTTTAAATCAAACCCTCAAAGACAATATTAACCGCTTAAACATTGAAATTGACGAACGTAAAATGGCTTTTCATGCCAAACACCGAGCAATAGAAGAGCTTAGGCGTGAAATTGCAGAGCGTAAAAAAACACAACAAGAACTCGCACAGCAAGGCATGTTACTGCGCTCAATTGTAGATTCCTCGCCGGATTTATTTTATTACCGCGATAACAACGGGGTGTTTGCTGGTTGTAATAAAATGTTTGAAGAGGTGATGGGTAAAACCAGTGGTGAACTTATTGGTAAAGCCGCAGAAGAAATATTCCCAAGCCACTTTTTATCAGAAGTACTCAGAACCGATGAGCAGGTTGAGCGTACGCACCAAGGTTTAACTATAGATGTGGAGTACTCAGTAAACGGTGAAATTAGGTGGTTTGAATTGCGTAAACTTCCCTTTATTAATGAACAAGGGGATTACATTGGTTTACTAGCGTTTGGCCGTGATATTACCAGTCGTAAAGAAGCTGCGCAGGCACTAGAAACAGCTTATAAAGATAAAGGGAAATTTATTGCCACATTAAGCCATGAGTTACGCACACCGCTTAATGGTATTGTGGGCTTAACGCGCATGCTACTGGATACCGAACTAAACAAACAGCAACGCAGTTGGTGTAATACCGTGTTTTCAAGCGCCGAAACACTAGGTAATATATTCAACGATATTATAGATTTAGATAAAATTGACCGTGAGCAGTTAGATATTGCCGCCAACGAAATTAATGTTTCGGACTTTATCAACGATGTAGTTAACTTTGCAGGCCTTATTGCTGAGCAAAAAGAGCTTTCGTTTGAAGTGAAGCGTTCTGGCATGCTTGACATATATGCTTTGCTTGACCCGACCCGTTTACGCCAAGTGGTGTGGAACTTAATTAATAACGCTGTTAAGTTTACTCAACAAGGGAGCGTAACCTTAGATTGTGCCAGAGAAAACCGTGAAGATGGCCCTTGGCTTATTATTAAAATACTCGATACCGGTGAAGGCATTCCACAAGAGCAACTAACACGCATTTTTGACATGTACTATAAAGCGCCAGATCTTAAAGGCACCAATGCCATTGGTTCAGGTATTGGCTTAGCTGTCACCAAAGCGTTAGTAAGCGCAATGAAAGGCACAATAACGGTTAATAGTACCCCAGGAGAGGGCAGCTGCTTTACGGTACAAATTCCGCTGAATTTATGTAGTGCTCCTACCGAACATAGTTATGTTGGGCGTAGCTTATATATTTTATTAGTGGAGGATGTGCCACTTAATGCTGAAATTGCTACTAACCTACTAGAGCAACGTGGACACGAAGTGCTGTGGGCTGAAACGGGTGAAGATGCTTTATCGTTTGTCGAAACTGAAGATGACTTAGATTTAGTCTTACTTGATATGCAGTTGCCTGATATTAATGGTGACGAAGTGGCAAGACAAATTCGCGCTCAAAGTCATTTTGATCAGCTTCCAATAGTGGCATTAACGGCCAATGTACGCAGTGCTGAAGAGGAGCTTGAGGGTATTTCTATTCAAGGCGCACTAGCTAAACCAATAAACACAAGCAAGTTAGATAATATGCTCGCTGAACTCTTTGGCATTAAGCAAGTGCAAACCGAGGCTCCTCAACGAGTGGTCAATCAAGCGTTATTAAATCAAATTAATACTGACTTGTTGGATGTTGAAACCATTGAAGACTTTGTAAATTCGATGGGCGTTGAAGTATTTAAACGCAGTAGCCAGTTGTTCGCAAAGCTAAATCCGCAGTACCAACAAGAACTGTTAGCTTCGTTAAACGCTGCTGATAGAGAAGAGTACAAATCGGTTGCGCATAAGTTAAAAGGTGCGGCTGGTTCGGTCGGTCTTAATGATGTTCAGTTGCATGCAAAGCAAATGGAGCATGGGGCGCTGGAGCAAAGTGACGAAGTGTTAGCTGTGTGGCTTGAGGAGTTAACAGATAAAATAAATGAAGGACAACAGGCCCTTCATTTATTTTTACAGCAATTAGAGTAATAACTAATTAGCTATCGATTTTACCAATGAAACGGTAACCTTCACCATGGATGGTGCTGATTAACTCAGATGTTGAGTTGTCGCTTTCAAAGTGTTTGCGGATACGACGAATTGTTACGTCAACCGTACGGTCGTTAGCGCGAAGCTCTCGGCCAGTCATGTGTTTAATTAGTTGTTCACGGCTAAATATACGACCCGGAGAGTCAAGCATTAAACGCAGTGCTCTGTATTCGCCTTTAGGTAGACGTTTCGCGTCTCCGTTTGGAGAAGTAAGGCAGCGACTATTTTCGTCAAGTTCCCAACCGTTAAAGGTGATCACGCCATTTGTTTCAATAGCAGACTCTTCACCACCTAATGCAGTACGCGTAATTAAGTTACGAGCACGAATAGTTAATTCACGCGGGTTGAAAGGCTTAGTAATATAGTCATCAGCACCAATTTCAAGACCTAAAATACGGTCTACATCGTTGTCACGGCCTGTTAAGAAAATAAGACCAACTTTGCGTTTTTGGCGTAATTCGCGAGCTAAAATAAGCCCGTTTTTACCTGGCAGATTGATGTCCATAACTACAAGATTGACGTCATCGTTATTTGTAAGCTTATCATGCATATCATCGCCATCAATGGCTTCAATAACTTTGTAACCTTCGGCTTCAAATAAACTAACGAGGTTTAGTCTAGTTACGTCTTCATCCTCTACGATCAGAATGACTGGCGTTTGCATTTTTAATTAACCTTTTTGTAGAGTGTTTTATTTTAAAATCGGTGTGATCATCAAAACCGACTACTAGAATTATAGGATTATATCTAAATGTTAACAAGTAAAAACAAATTAGATAAAAACAGCTGCGCGCTCAAACTATTATTAAAAACCGCGGCTTAATTGATACTTAACGTTGGATGTATAACTTGAATTATAAAGTCGAAGCCATTTCCCTTTAATAATTGATACATCCATCAACCACCTAAAGATACTTAAAATAATCAGACTAATTCAAAACGAAATTATATCACTTTACAATTTTTCATCAATGTATGTGATATGTTAAACACAATTAAGTTCATTAATTGTGTGAAAATACAGAATTAATGATACAACTGTTCAATAAGTGCTGTCTTAGTATGGTCATAAAGTCGTAATTCAAGAGCAGAGAACGGATTTATTTCACTTTTTAAAATAGCGTAATAATAAATCGTGCTCCTGATTGATACTCAGTATCTAACACAATTTCTCCAGCCAAAGCCTGGGTCACTAAGTTGTAAACTAAATGCATGCCTAATCCACTGGCTCCTTGACCGCGTTTTGAAGTAACAAAGGGGTCAAAAATTTTCGCTCTTATGTTGCTCTCTACACCTAGGCCGTTATCGGTGTAGGTAATTTGTGTTTTTGTGCTTGTTGCCACAATATCAATTTGCACTACATTGTCACCGCCAGCTACAAATCCGTGTAGTAGGGAGTTTAAAATTAGTTGATGGAAAACTTGCTGCAGTGGCCCTTTTTTACTTTCAACGGTTAAATCTGCTGGGCAATTTATAAGAACTTTAGGATTTTTTATTCTTAACTCTTGCCCCATAGACAATAATGTATCGTTTATGAGCTGCTGAAAGTGAACGGTGCTAGTGATTTCATCATCTTTGATCACGGCCACTTTTTTAAAGTTAGAAATAAGCTCTGCGACACGGTTTAAACTACTGTAGATGAGGTCTAAGTTTTCAATGCCATCGTTAGTAAATTGCTCAAATTGACTGGCAGTCAATGACTTATTTTGAAAGTTAATTTGTAGCTCCGCGAGTTTATCCCTTAGTAAAGTAGAACCGGTGATCCCAAGCCCTATAGGGGTATTTACCTCATGAGCTACACCTGCCACCATTTGCCCTAATGAAGCCATTTTTTTGTTTTCGACAATTTGAGTTTGGTATTGGTGCATCTTTTCAAGTGTAGATAGCAACTCTTTATTTGCTTCTCTGAGCGCGATGGTTCGTTGGCTTACTTTTTCTTCAAGATTTGAGTTTAGTAGCTTAATTTCTTTTTTATCTTCTTCGTGGCGCTCTATTTGTCTTTGTGTTCGCGCCAGCATTACATTTAAGCTGTTAGAAAGCCTGGTTATTTCAGTTAAGTTTGTTAAAGGCGCCCGGGCGTAGTAGTTATGATTTTTAGCTATGTTTTGCAGTAACAAGCTTAAGTTTTCTATTGGGCTGGCTATCCTTTTTTGTAGCCTTAAAATAATCAAAGAGATAAAAATAAGTATTAAAGCGATAATGGCAATATCAACTATAATTTTTTTAGTGATAAACTTATTTAAGTTATCCAAGCTGCCCCTAATATACACATAACCCAGTAACTGATCTTTATTGAGTATTGGAGTAATGTACTCAATAAACTCATCACCTACTTGGGGTTCTATAAAGTCGTTAATACTGTCTGTTTTGATTGGTACAGGTGGCGATTTTTGAGCATTAAAACTGGTAAAAAATACTGGTTTATTTGTTTGCTCATCTAGCGCATAAATATGTAAGTTTGTGACCGATGAGACTTGTTGAAGAAGCTTTAACCGCCTTTCTTCTGCAGGTCTATTTTTATTCAGTAATGACGGCATTGCATCAAAAGCAATGATCTCTGACACCAGCACAAGTTTACTAATGAGCTGCTTTTTTTGCTCTTGTGTACTTAAGTAAGTAGAAATAGAAAGAGATAATAGCAAACAGATGGCTGTTATAAGCATGATGGTTTTAAACAATATACTACGAATGCTATTTTGCTCTACAGTTTTAGGCATTGCGAGAGGGTCATCCGTGTCAATTGTGAATGTAATAAATACTAGTTTAGCAAAAACAGGAAAAAGTGAAGCAAAAAGATTAGCTTAATTACACTATTTATTTTTAGTTAATCTACGTCATAAAGTAAATATGCGGCTAATATACCGCATATCTATATTTTGATAGGGGATTAATAATTAGTTTTAGCTACTGTATACAGCAAACTTATTATTCTTAAACACTGTTTGATAACTATCAAATTGGGCTTCTAAAATAGGTGGATATTTTAAAAAGCTATTAGCAACAATAGTGAGCTTACCTGTTTTAGTTAGGTGCTGTTTGGCATCATTTAAAAACGATTCGGCTACTGTGTAATCGGTCGCAATACCGGTATGAAATGGTGGGTTACTAATAATTAAATCAAACTTACCTGCAATGCTGTTTAAACCATCGCTCAGTACGGCTTCACCATTAACGTTATTAAGTTTAAGCGTTTGTGTTGTTGCATAGGCAGCTAGTGCGCTTACATCACTACATGTAAATGTAAGAGCCGGATTTTTTAGCCCTAAAAACGTAGCAATAAGCCCCGCGCCACAACCAAAGTCAAGAACGTTACCGTGTTTTATATTTGGTGCATTTTCTAATAGCATTTTAGTGCCTGCATCAAGGCCGCCATGGTTAAACACGCCAGGAATACTTACAGCAGTAAACTCAATATCACTTACGTTTACCACAAACTCTTTGTGGTAAGTACTAATATCAAATGTTGAATTCAGGGTTATTTCTGAAAATGAATATAAAACGCAGTGTTTTGCAGAGTCAATTTTATTACTAAACGCCGTTTTATTGGCGAGTTGCTTTTCGATTGATTTTACACCGCTTTTGTTTTCGCCAACGACTAGCAGCTCAGCTTCTTTACTTATCACTGCGCGTATGTTGTCTAATGCCATTAATAGCTCAGGCTTAGACTTGGGGTAATAAAGAATTACTAAATCATATTCACCGGCGCTAATCGTGTGATTAACTTCTACATTTATACCCGATATGTTTTTAGCAAATTCACCATTTGCATGGTTATAGCTAAAAGCCGTTATTTTACTTTGTGGGTTGAGCGTTTTTAGCTCATTTAAAAAGCCATCTTGAACAAAGTTGACCACCAATATTGATTTACCTTTTAGCTCCTCGCTGTTGCGAAGTAATAATAGGCTCGGATTGGTTAATACGCTCATAAATGGCTTTACCTTACTTGATTATTTAATTAACGGTTATTTAGTACGTTCGAACATTAAATCCCATACGCCATGGCCTAAACGATGGCCACGTTGTTCAAACTTAGTCAGCGGGCGTGAATCAGGACGAGGTACATAGTCGTTAGTCTCTGATTGGTTTTTGTAACCAGGTGCTGCTTGCATTACTTCAAGCATATGCTCTGCATAGTTTTCCCAATCGGTTGCCATATGAAAAACGCCGCCAATTTTTAATTTAGAACGTAGTTTTTCTGCAAACTCAGTTTGTACAATACGGCGCTTATGGTGACGCTTTTTGTGCCATGGATCAGGGAAGAACAATTGTAAGGTCGATAAGCTTTCATCACTTATACAATCTGCAAGGACTTCAACGGCGTCGTGTTCAAATACACGAAGATTAGTAACGCCTGCTTCGTCGGCATCCATTAAGCACGCGCCAACGCCTGGGCGATGTACTTCTATACCGATAAAGTTAAGATGCGGTGCATTTTTTGCCATTTCAACCAATGACTTGCCCATACCAAAGCCAATTTCTAACACTACATCATTGTCATTTCCAAATACTGCGTTTAAATCAAGTAGGCCGTTTTTATGCTCAAGCCCCATTGTTGGCCAGCATTTTTCGATTGCAGCGGCTTGGCCTTTGGTTAATCGGCCTTCGCGTTTTACAAAACTACGAATAGTGCGGATATACTTACCTTCTTGCTTAGCTTGCTCAAGGTTGTTGTTACTTGATTCACTCATATTATTGGCCTGACAAAACAATGTGTTTAAAAATGGTTGCGTATTATCCCTGACCCGCGCGGGGTTGACAAGCTCTAGGGCGTTATAGCTTGATCTTTTCAACAACTACAATAGACTGAGCCGCCATTAAGCATTAGTAAAAAAGTAAATATGTTGGATTTAAAAAAGCAGCAGTCTGATTGGTTTTCTAACCAAGTAGTTGATTGGTATCATCTCCATGGGCGCAAAACATTGCCATGGCAATTAGCTAAAACACCTTATAAAGTATGGGTGTCTGAGGTGATGCTGCAGCAAACCCAAGTTGTGACTGTTATTCCTTATTTCGAAAAGTTTATGCAAAGCTTTCCCGATAT
The DNA here is from genome assembly GCF_005886135.1 of Pseudoalteromonas sp. S4741. Taxonomy (NCBI): domain Bacteria; kingdom Pseudomonadati; phylum Pseudomonadota; class Gammaproteobacteria; order Alteromonadales; family Pseudoalteromonadaceae; genus Pseudoalteromonas; species Pseudoalteromonas sp. S4741. The sequence continues at coordinate 20,440 of NZ_PNCN01000076.1, forward strand.
TATTGCTTTAGCAAATGCTGATGAAGATCAGGTTCTGCATCACTGGACTGGTCTAGGTTACTATGCACGCGCGCGCAACTTACATAAAACGGCCAAAATAGTGCGAGACAAATATCAAGGCCAGTTTCCCAGCACACTTGAAGAGGTAATGGATTTACCCGGAATAGGGCGCTCCACTGCCGGTGCTGTTTTATCTTTATCTTTGGGGCAGCATCATCCTATTCTTGATGGTAATGTTAAAAGAGTGCTTGCGCGATTTTTCATGGTTGAAGGTTGGTATGGCGTCAAAAAGGTAGAAAATCAGCTGTGGCATTTAAGTGAACAACTCACCCCTAAAAATAATGTGACTGAGTTTAATCAAGCTATGATGGATTTAGGGGCAAGCCTTTGTTCACGAAGTCGTTTTGACTGTGAAGCATGCCCGTTAAAAACACAATGTGGTGCTTTTAATGCGGGTAAGGTTAAAGAGTTTCCACATTCTAAACCTAAAAAAGCAGTGCCTAAAAAAAGTTGTCATCAGTTAATCATTAAACATAACAACAAAGTACTCATGGAAAAACGCCCAAGTAGTGGCATTTGGGGGGGATTATTTGGGTTTTTTGAATTTAATGAGCACAGTGAGCTCGATACTTTTTTAGCACAGCAAGGGCTAAAAAGTGAGCTTGAGATATTAGCGCCTTTTAGCCATGTGTTCTCACATTTTGAGCTAACCATAAACCCACATGTGCTCAATGTTCAGCAAATCCCTGATGTGGTGAACGACAAGCAATTAATATGGTATCCACTTGATCAATCAATAGAGGTGGGTTTAGCTGCACCGACTAAAAAGTTGGTTAAACAAATGAGCCCAATAGGTTAAACTAGCAGCATTTAGCGTTAGAGAGAATAAATCATGGCACGTACTGTATTTTGTCAAAAGTTACAAAAAGAAGCTGAAGGCCTTGGATTTCAACTTTATCCTGGGGAAATTGGCGAAAAGATTTTTAATAATATATCTAAAGAAGCATGGGGACAGTGGCAGCATAAACAAACGATGCTGATCAACGAAAAGCATTTAAATATGATGGACCCAGAACATCGTACCTTTTTAGAAGAGCAAATGGTTGGCTTTTTATTTGAAGGAAAAGAGGTTGAGATTGAAGGCTATAAGCCAGTAGAAAAATAATCGTTAAAAAAGGGCTAAAAAGCCCTTTTTTGTTGTGCATACCTATGTTCAGTTTAGTTAAATCAAGTCATCTTGTTGATCGTGGTTTCTAATTTGTTCTTTTAAAAATTGTGCTGCTCTTGAATATTCAATTTCGAGCTCATCTCTCATCTCAATTAACTCATCGGCATTGATTTCATCAGCCTTACACTTATCCTCAAATGACTGCGCTAAATCAGCCACAATATTAGCCCCCACTGTTTTTGATATAGATTTCAATTGATGGCAGGCAGCTATAATTTCACTTTGACTCTTTTGTAGTACCGCAAAGTTGATTGATTTAATTTGTTCTTGGCTTTGCTCTAAATACATTTTAAAGAAGCGAATTTTTTTAGCATCATCGCCATTTATATATTTGTTGGCAGACTCCATGTTAATAGGCATGGCTGGCTTTTCAGCTGAGCTAATTTGTTTTGGCTGTTTATTATCTAAATCGCTCCATTGATTTAATATGTCCTCAAGCGCATTTAACTCAATCGGTTTAGTTATAAAGTCATTAATTCCCACAGCTAAACAGCGCTCTCTTTCGCCTTTTAAGGCATTGGCTGTTACAGCAATAATATAAGGTTGGGCATCGATTGCTTCTAACAGTGCCGCTTCCTCTCTAATCTTTTCAACCATATCGTAGCCAGACATTTTCGGCATATGTAAATCGGTTAGGATGAGCGAATAGCTGTTTTTACGCCACATCTCTATGCCTTCCTCACCATTATTCGCTACTTCCACACTATACCCTAGTATGTGTAACTGCTCGGTAAGTACCTCTTGGTTTAGTAAGTTATCTTCTACCAATAAAACAAGCCTATTTGCAGCGAGTGCTTCTTCTGAATTTAAATAATGATTCATGCTTTTAGCTTTTTTTATTTGCTTAGGTTTATGTAAGCCCGCCGCAACCAAAATTGAAAGCATAAAGTTAGATTTGCACAGTGGTGAAGCATTAATATAAAAAATATTTTTATGATTAATAACGGCTTCATCTAGCTTACTTAATACCACCATTTGCTGATTATTATCTTCTAGTGAGTAAAGTAAACTTCTCAGCAAAGTGCTAATGCTACTCATGTCGTCAATACCATCAACAACCCAAATAATATCCTTTGTGTCTTGATGATTTTCTATGTCCTTTTGCTCATGGGTATAGGTTATTTTGGCCCCCATAAATGACAAGTAACGATAAATTACCTTGCCGCGTTCAGCATTATCACTAACAACAACAACATGTTTACCATTTAGTGTATTTTTATGAGCAAATTCAGTTTTACCTGCCGTTGAAAAAGGCAGTTCAACGGTAAACTCACTACCAATCCCCTCATGGCTTGTAACATGTATAGTACCAAGCATTAGCTCGGTTAAGCTTTTACAAATTGAAAGCCCAAGTCCTGTACCGCCAAATTCTCGGGTAATTGAGCTTTCAGCTTGAGTAAATGGGCTGAATATTTTCCTTAATTGAGACTGACTCATTCCTTTACCGTTATCAACTACACAAAAACGGAGTGTAAAATGATCGGCAGTGTTGTGTGCCACTTCAACCGATATTTTCACCCTACCTTGGGTTGAGCCATTGGTGCTGGTAAATTTAATGGCATTACTACATAAGTTATAGAGTACTTGGCGAACTCTGACTGAGTCGCCCATAAGGTTATTAGGAATATCGGGTGCAATTGATAAATCGAGTTCTAGGTGACGATTTTTTGCAACTGACGATAACACCTTTGCGACTTCTTCTAGTGTATCTGCAACAGAAAAGGGAGTCGGGTCTATATTGAGCTTTCCTGCTTCAATTTTAGAAAAATCCAAAATATCATCTAAGATACTTAGCAGCGAGAATGCAGATTCACGAATAATTGTACTTAAACGTTGCTGTGCACCATCAAGTTCTGTTTGACGAAGTAAATCAATGGTACCAATTACGCCATTCATTGGTGTTCTTATTTCATGACTCATAGTGGCTAAAAAGGTGGTTTTAGTTTCACTGGCTTTTAGCGCTTTTTGCGTTTGTTTCTCTAACTCAAAGGTTCTGTTTTGTACTTCTGTTTCAAGGCTTGTTTGTAATTTTTTTAACTCTTTTTTTGCCGCTTGATCGTCAGCTTGAACCTTACTCACCTTTTTGAGTAATAAATTAACTTGTTGAGCTACCGTTTCTAAACCACCCTCTAGTTGCTCATTTAGGGTGCTTTGATAGTTATCGTTTTGCGTAATTTCTTTTAGTTCTTGAGTAAGTGAATCAGTATTTTTATGTAATCGCTTGTTAATGTATTTATTCAGCATGAATGCTAATACAAACAGCACTACCAGTGCAGCAAAGGCTATAATATAGGCATTTAGTGGTGAGTGTTGATTTGATGGTGTAACTGAGGACTGTGTTTGTTCAATAATAAGCTCTCCAATTATCTGCCCCTCTGATGAGATTAAATGATGAAGAGTATTTTGTTCTTTAATATATTTATTAACAGCTAAAGGCGCAATTGCTTTACTGTTATTGCTATAAACTAACTCGGCTTGATTATTGGCATTAAAACGGTGGAGCGTATATTTATAATCATCATTGAGTAAGGTGGTCATATCGAGTAATTGCGTGACCTTGTCTTGCTCGTATATTGTTAATGCTTCTGCTAAAGGCTGATCAAGACGCTCAGCAAGTTTTGTTAACGATAAAGTAGAGGTTGGAGCAGATGCGTTGTTATCAGCATTGCCTTGTGAATAAAGCACAAAGGCGACTACAAATAATGCGGTTATTATAAGGTTACTAACTAAGAATAAAGGTAGTAGGCCTTTTATTGCTGAAGAGGGCTTGCTCTGCATGAGTTTTCCTGTGGTCTTATTATTAAAACGGTAAGCCTGTACCGAAAGTTATTATTCAATCGTAACACCTAAAAAAAATAATTCACTACGTTTTTTAAACTCTTTTGTTGGATAAATACACTGTATTAACGAAAATAGCCTCGAGTTGTTTGAAAACCGTTCAAACGATTATAAAGAATAAAAAAAAAGTTGACTTGTAGGGGCAAAACTCGTTTAATACGCCGCACGCCCAGATAGCCAGTTAGTAGAGCTAGCTGGGAATTGCATTAAAAATCAGTTAAGATTTTTAATTAGCACTGTTTAAGTGCCTCGATAGCTCAGTTGGTAGAGCAGAGGATTGAAAATCCTCGTGTCCCTGGTTCGATTCCGGGTCGAGGCACCATTATTAAAGTAATAGTGTTTCAAATCATAAGATTAAACGTTATTACACGTGCCTTAGCACACAGTTTAGTGTGCCGACTTAGCTCAGCTGGTAGAGCAACTGACTTGTAATCAGTAGGTCAACCGTTCGACTCGGTTAGTCGGCACC
>NZ_PNCN01000077.1:0-11080 GCF_005886135.1 Pseudoalteromonas sp. S4741
GAAATCAACATGAAACTTGTATAACAACACATCAACTACAAGCATAATAATAGACCCTGCCATTTGTGATTAGTTCAAAATAAATTAAATAAAAAAATAAATATTTTTAAAAGCAAAAAAAAGCCAGCGCATTACTGGCTGGCTTAATCATTACTATGTCTAGTAACTACTATATGGGATATCAACATGAAAGCTTGGAGAAACTGCAATTTAACCAAGCATATTAATAGACGCCTACAATTTAAATAAGTTCAAAAACTCGTCATGATTTTTTAAAATTATTTTAGCTTTTAATTAAAGACAGCATTTGTTGTTCGTCAAACTGGGTAAAACTCATTGATTTTTCGGTAAATAATGCATCTACAAGCGCTTGCTTATCTTGCTGCATTTGAAATACTTTTTGTTCAATAGAGTTAGCCATAATTAGTTTATAAACAAACACTGGGTTTGTTTGCCCAATTCGATAAGCACGATCGGTGGCTTGTTTTTCAACGGCTGGGTTCCACCATGGATCAAAATGAATAACGGTGTCGGCTTGGGTTAAATTAAGCCCTGTACCACCGGCTTTTAAGCTAATTAAAAACACGGAAGTGTTACCACTGGTGAATTCGTCTATTACTTTATCGCGATGACGCGTTTGCCCAGTTAGCATACTAAAATTAATATTTAGCTCATTTAAACGCTCGGCAATTAAATCAAGGGCAGAGGTAAACTGGCTAAATATAATCACTTTACGGCCAAGGCTAAGCATTAAAGGTAAGTGGCTCGATAACCATTCTAATTTAGCACTGGCTGCCTCAGTTTCAGGTTCAATGAGTTTAGGATGACAACAAATTTGGCGTAACTTTAATAAAGCTTCTAAAAAAGCGAGTTTACTTTTTTGTACGCCTTGCTCGGCAAATAAATCAATGAGTTTCTCTTCAAGCGCACGGGTTATACCTTGGTACATGTCTTTTTGTTTAGGTTCAAACTCAAACTCTTTTATAAGTTCGGTTTTTTGCGGCAGTTCTTGAGCCACTTGGGCTTTAGTACGGCGCAAAATAAACGGCATAATTAACGCTTTTAGTTGCTCTGCACGTTCAATATTGCTTTCGCGTTCAATAGGACCTTGAAAATGCTGCTTAAAGTGCGCCTGTGAACCTAAAAGCGATGGCATTGCAAAGTCGAGCAATGACTTTAATTCAAATAAATTGTTTTCAATTGGGGTGCCACTTAAACAAAGCTTAAAGTCGGCATTTAAACGTTTTACCAGCCGCGAAACTTGTGCGGTATCGTTTTTAATATACTGGGCTTCATCAAGAATAATGTTTTCAAAATACAGCGGTGAGTAATAAGCAATGTCACGTTTTAATAGCGGATACGTGGTTAAAATACACTGCGCTTGTGCCAAATGCTGCAACGAATCATTTCGGTGTGCACCAAAAATAGTAGTCACTTTTAAGCTTTTTGCGAACTTGGCAATTTCGTTTTGCCAATTACTCACTAAACTTGTGGGGCACACAATAAGCGTAGGCCCTGCTTGCGGTGTATTGTATGAGCTTGCTAAGTAGGCAATCACTTGTAGCGTTTTACCCAAGCCCATATCATCCGCTAAAATCCCACCTAACTGATTACGCTTTAAAAAGTTAAGCCAAGCCACGCCTTCTTGCTGATACTCTCTTAATACTACAGAATCGTGTAAGCCATGAATGGCAGTTTTCGGTGATAGCAGTGCATCGTTATTTAGTTCTTCAAGGTAACGCTCTAGTGACGGGTCGTGTAGCTCTACATTAATAGCTGTGTGCTGAACTAATTCAGGTAAGTATGAAAGCGGAATGTTAAATTCGTCACGGGTTTTAATAAATTCAAACCGCAGTTTAAACTCAATTAATAAATTAAATGCTGCTTTATCAATAACCCCAAATTGACGGCCAACAGGGTAGTAATAAAATAATTCACTTTGACGGTTTAACGATTCATAAAGTTTATTATTTACATTTAATAGGGTAGCTACTTTGGTATCGTTTAGCATTACTTTACTATGCATTTGATGATTTGCAGCTCTGTTTACATGCAATGAGATTTGGCTTTTAGTATCAGCAACATTAACTTTGCTCATTGATACTTGCCAACCGCGTTGTTTAAAGCTAGGCAGTACCTCGTGAACTAGCCAATGTAAGTGAATAGCCGATTCCTGACTAAAAATAAACTCGCTGTGTAAACCCCCTTTACAAAAATCGAAGCCTAAGTTGACCAGCTCGTTGGTAACGGTGTTTTCGAAGGCGCTATTAATTAACTTTGCAGGCGCGGTGCCCGCTAAATAGTTTTTATTTTTATACTTAAACGATAACGAAATAGCCATTACTGAGCCCGACATGCTGACTTTAAGTATGGCATTACTCAACGACTTAACAGGCGTGCTTGGTGTATTAGTCGGGTGGGGAATAACACCTACACCAAAGTTATCAGCAAGCTGCTTATAAATTCGGTCAAAGTTTGTATCGTGCAGCGCCGGTATAGTTTGTAAGTGCGCAATTTCATCAGCACTGAGGGGCGTGCGAATACGGCCTAATTTATATTTATCTAAATCTAAGTAGATAGGCGGCGTTGTTTTAATTAACGCCCAATTAGGAATTTGATCCAAGTGAATTTTTAACTGGGTCACCTCTTTTTGTTTTTCCCAAACAAATTTAAGAGGTAAACCAGGTTGCGTTTTAATAGGTACTCGAGAGCGTTGTAAAAATAATCGGTCTGTGGCAAGTAATTGCTGCAGGGCATTAAATCCCCACTGCCCTTTAAGCTCAATATTACCGACCGCATTTTGCGATCTGATCCAGCTATATAATCTAAAATCACTTTCGAGCAAATCGCTAGGGGTTACAAAACTATTAAGCTGTTGCTCAGTTAAATTTCGCCCAAGTGCATAATTATTATTTTTATCGTAGTTGGCAATTTTAGGGGTTAAAAATACTTTGTTGTTTTCTATGTCTAATACAAACAGTAATACTTGCGAGGGTTGAGCTTGGTCGGTGTTTTTAAGTGCGCTTAGTTCACTAAACCAATCATTAATAAAATAATCTTCACCGTACTCACCAGAATGCTCAATTTTAAGCTTTAACAAAATAGCGGCCAAATGGCGGCATTTAGTTTTAACATTACAGGTACAATGGGTATCGACCGAATAACCAGTTGGTAATTTACTGATCTCAATACGTTGGTTAAACGCGAATCCTTTATCACCTTGCACCGTGGAGTCAACCACAGAAAAATCTGCATTATGTTCTAACCAACTGATTTGGCCGTTTTTATAGTACGATTTTCCTTTGGCCAACACCGCGGGTTTAAATAATTTTTTTATGAATCGCTCAGAAAGAGGAAACTGGGTAGCCTGCTCATTTTTAATTTCTTCAAAAATAGCCATTAAATCATTTTTTGATAAGTTAGCAGACATGTCACTCAAAGTATTAAAATTTAAAAATAATTTTCCCAGTATATGCCTTATCAGCGCTGAGCTAAAGCAATATTATTTTTAAAATAAACTGGTTGGATCTGATTGGTTAGTAAAAAATTGGTTTATAGCGAATTGGCGATCATTGTTTAATTTTGCTCACTAAAAAAGCACGTTTAAATTACAAAATAAAAACAATTAATTAACTTTAAAAGGAAGTTTAGTTCGGCTTAGATCAGGTTTTTACTAACAAGATGAAAAATGGCATTAAAAGGAGGTGTTTAGTTAGTAAAAATATGATCCTTGATGGTTTAAGCCATGTTTTTAGCCTTTATATGCCACTAAAGATCAGATTTTTACCAACTAACAAAGGGGGTTGGATCATGATTTAACTAACTCAACCCCTTTTACAGATCACGATATTACTAACTAATTAAAGGCACTTAATAACTTAGTAAGTTGCTCTAAGCGCTTGTCTGTCATCACTTTATTATTTATTTTAATTGAAACGTCACCACTTTTAAGGTTGCGTTGCACACTAATAAAGTCATTTTCTAAAACCGCTTCACGTTTTGATGCTGTTTTAGGCTCTGCAGTTAGGTATTTAGTAATTAGCATAGCGCGCTTGTCGTCGGCTTCTAAGGCGTTAATTTCATCATTGCTGGTAAGTGCAACAACTAACTCGTTAAATGCTTCCTCATCGCGCTCCTTTGCGTTAATCAACTTTTTAGCAACTTCTCTACCAACATGATTAGCTGTTGGGTAAAGGGCTATAACATCTGCAGATATTTGCTCATACGCTTTTATCGCATCAGCAATCGCTGTATGCGATACCCCTTCAATAACAGCAATTTCACGGTACGAGCCTTTTTTGCCTTGTTGAATAAGATCGTTTCTAGTTTGTTGATACGCTTGACCCAACTCCCAAAGACTAGGGGCAATGTATTGATCTGATGAAACCGCAAGTACTTTGGCATCTTGCTCGCTAAAGTCACTAGAACTCAATACGAGGTAGTCTGCGCCACCTAAAATACAGGCTTTACGACGTCTAGAGCCAGCTAATACAAGGCTTGTATCACCTTGCTCCCATAATAGGGCTGGGTGCTGATTACGGCCATCTTCTTTAATAGCAGGAAGAATATCTGCGACTGACTTTTCGTTTAAAAGCGCTTGTACGCGACGATTTTTACCATAAACTTGGGTCGATTTTTCAATTTCGTTGTGAGCAATCACTTTACAAACAAGCGTTATTTCCCGATTAGGATCACTGGGTGCAGGCATACGGATAACGTCGCCTGCATTGGCTTGCTCTAAAAGGGCATCTAAGCTGCTACTGCCAACAGCGGTTGCAAAGGGATCTAAGCGGGTGTCATTTTTACGTTTTTTAGCCATTTTTAGTCAACATCCTTACTTAGGCGTATTTAATTTAGATTGAGTGGATTGCCAATTAGAACGAATTAGCATTTCGAGTTCATCAACTACATCTTTGATATTTTCTTGTGCGCGCATTAATGACTCTCTACTCGCTAAACTATCAGACGCTTTTTGATCAAAAATGGTATTAAACGAGGATGAACTCGCAGTAATTGCTGAACTGTGATTAATAGGGTAGCTCATGACTTGGCGACCAAAAGCACTACGAACATCTTTAACTATGTCACGTTGTGAGTGGTTACCTTTTACATAATTAGTAACCAAAAATTGCATAAAGTCCCAACCATCGTGGCCAAGAGCGGCAACGGTATGATAAATCTCACCTAAGCGTTTTAAATATTTATTATTTGCATCAAAGTCTACCGCTTCAGGGTGAACCGGAATTAGCATCGCCGTTGAAGCCATTAATGCATTGTAAAACATAAAGTTAAGCGTTGGCGCTGTATCAATTAAAAGAATGTCAAACTCATCTTTTACTGGTTCAATAACGCGCTCTAGTAACTTATGGTAATGGCGCGTTTGCTCATAGTTTGAGGTATCTTTAAGCAAAGTTGCGGTTTCGTGTTCAAAATAAAAATCGTCCATACCAGAGGGCAAAACACGAATATTAGGAATATGAGTTGGTAAAAAAGAATTTGACACAAATTCAGGCCAGGTTTCACCTTCTTCAAGATCAATGCAATCACGCATCAAATCACCGACAGTAATTGGATCGGGCTCAGAGGATGGGAAAAAGCTTGATGATGACCCCTGAGGATCTAAATCAATAATACCGATGCGATAACGTTTTATGTTGGTAGTGGCAAGTGCAGCAGCAATATTAACCATGCTAGTTGTTTTACCACAACCACCTTTTAAAGAATTAATAACAATAACTTGGAGTTTGTCTGTCGGTGCACGGTGATCAGGCTTTATATCCATTGTATCGGCCATAGCAAAAATATTAACCAACGTATATGCGTAATGACCGTTTGCACCGCGTTTTATATTTAAATCGTCAAAGTCACCATTGTCATGACGTCTTTTTAAGGTACGATTATTACAGCCAAGTAAATCAGCTGCTGCTTTTTGGGTGTAAGTTCTTAATTCTTTTTCTTCAGATTTAAGATGGGCGCGGTAATGTTGGATACGTCCTTCTAGTGATTTTTCAGCAACTTCTGCAGTTGCTTTCAAAAGTCGGTAGGTATCTAGCGCATTATTATTGATAGACATACTTTATTCCTCAAAGTTAGGCGTTTAGTATAATGTCCATTCAATTAGCTGTAAACAACTATTTAAGGCGACATGCATTTTAAATACATGACATATAAAATAATTTTACGCCTTTAATATTGCTTAGTATAAATAAAGAAGTTTAAGTATGGTTAAGTATATAAGGTATTAAAGGCTAAGGGCTTAAAATACGCATTTAACTTTATGATTTATATGAATAATGTTTAAGAAAGTGGATCAGTATTATACGTGGTTAAGATCAGATCCTTATTTACTGGCAGATCACCTTTATACTAAGCAAATATTTAGTAGCTGAGTTACGCACAGGTTAAGCACTGAGTTACTCACAAAGTAGATGGTATAGATCATGTTTTTACTAAGTAAATTATAAAGTTATGCACCCACCATCAGAGATAATACGTGCTTTAATTAGTATAGATCTGATCTATAGTAAGTACAGATCAGATCTATGCTAACTCGAACTAAGCTTATCCACAGGCCTCTCATTTTTGCAGTAATTTGTCGTGCTAAATTTCAAAAAAATCACTTTGCAATGGACAAATTTATTATTCAGTTAGTAAAAAATCGTTTTATAAAAGCATTGTTAGTAAAAATGTGATCTGAAATCTTTTGTATTAACTTTTTCTTAGTAAAATACTGATCTGAGCATTTTATTTGAAATCAGATCACTTTTATACTAACTTAAACATTTAACTTTTGTGGCTTTATGTGTTGTTATTAGTTGCCACAATAAAAACGGAAATAAAAACCATGAGCCGAAAGGTCAACATCTCGGTAGATAACTTGCCTGATACACTTAGAGGCCAAATTCACGGGGTGGAAAGTGCAATTGATAACGAAAGTTTAGCACTATTTACAGATAACAAAGATGTGCGAATTTCGATAGAAAATGCAGCCCATGGGTTACGCGCTTACTCTAACACATTTAATCATTATGATCTGTGGGGACGCTTTGTTCGCTCAGGACATAAAAAGCTGCCACTTGAAGAAGCCCCTAAAAAAACCATTATTACACGTAAGATATCTGAGAAAGTAGACGGTATTTTATACGATGGTGAAATTAAAATAACACCGGCTGTGGTAAGTACTCGTAAAGATGGTGAAGACGTAGAATACCTAGTTTGGCCATCAGACAGAGAAGAAAAAGTTGAGCGTGCACTAATTCGCCTTGCTTCAAAAGGTAAAATAGTAAAAATTAATTTTAAATCCGGTATTCAATATGCTGTTGTGTTTTCTATGAACGAATTAGCACAAGAACTCAAAGCGGTTGGTCAGTCTATGCCATATCCGCAAATTAAAGAATCGCTTGAAGCATTGCAAGGTTCAAAACTTTCATTTAAATATTCTGCCACCGACACTAAAAATTCTGATATTGATGATTCGTTTTACGAGTCAAACATGAACTTTTTATCGTCTTTACACTTTAGCGGTAAAAAAGGCCAAGGCGGAAATGTTAAATGTGTGGCGTGTTTAAATGCGTTTGTTCATAACATGATCGATAACCTTGAATATAAAGGCTATTATTTTAATAGTGCTCAAGAATTAAAGCGCGGGTTATCGCGTTGGATGATGTTACGTTTATATCACTTATGGCGTTATGCTGCCCCAGGAAAAACGTATCATTTTAGACTGTTATCTATTATGGAAAAATATGGCTCTATTTATTCAACGGATGATATTACCGAAAATAAATTAAAAGCACTGCGTCGTGACATGACTACCACGATGAAAGATTTAATTGAAAAAGGGGCAATATCTGAGTACAGCATAACTAATGTAAAAGATGATAAAACAGGTAATATTGTAGATTACACCTATGAAATGCATCCATCTGATCAATTTTGTGATGAGATACTGGCATTAAATAAACACAACAAGCGTATAGAAATACAAGGTGGTAAACGCATTGTTGAAAATGCAGTATTAATTGATGAAGATAAGCTGGAAGAAATTGTAGAAAAATAATTATATTAATTTTTACCAGTCCGTTGTATTAAAGGCCACATTATGTGGCCTTTTTAACATAATTATTTTGTTACTTGTTCTAAATATAAACGGTCTACCAGAAAGTCATACTCTCGTTTTCGTGGATGTGATAAGGGCTTTTGGTAACTCGGTAGTTCGCCAAATTTTACGTCGGGTTGTGGGTTAATTAGTATAAAAGGTAAAGCAGCACTAACATGATAGCGATTTTGTGCAGTGTACCTCACATTAACTTGAGGACTAACTCGAGTAGGGCGCCTAATTCGCAATTTTTCTTTTTCACCCAAACTGGCTACTCGAACCTGTTCTTGTGCAACCAGTGACTGCCATTTTTGCTGATCAATCATTCGCGGGTTTTTATAGCCTGCCGATTTTTCTAACATTTCAAGCGCCATTTTTTTTGTAAGTGTTTTGGTTGCGTGTTTATGCATCCAAGTAAAGCGAACAGAAAAAGGGGATTCAATTTCACTATGAATTTTACGATACGCCGCAAGCGTTATTAAATTTGGCATTGCATTATGCACAGCTTCAAATCGCGCGTCGTTATTATCTATTGCTAAAATACAATTTTTAAAAGCTGCTTTTGCACTATTTACCTGTGCTATGCGATCAATAATGGCTTGTTTATTCGCCTCTTTTATTACTAGCAAACCAGGGTGTCGCTTTAATACTCGACTGCTTAGCCCTGGCTTTTTATACATATCGGAAAAAGCATTTAAAATTGCCTTATGTGCCAATTCCCCTGTTATTTTTGAAACGCTTATAGACTCAGGGATTATATTTTCTTCAGTACTACTAATCTCAGGTAATTGAAAATACTCTGCTTTAGCAAAGCCAACCTCTTTAAGCTCATCAATTAAGCTAAGTGTTAATTCATTGAGTAAATCAAACTGACTTCTTATTTGTACCTTTGTAACCATTAGCTACCTACCTAGAACACATCTTACTGATGTCACTATTTTCGCAGACAACCTTTTCTTTTGATAGATTTTTCTGAAATAAAATTTCATTGCTAAGATTAATAATAATTTAAATTATGTATGATGTGTTCTTAAATGGTTTTTTAAAGTATTTTTGCTTCATATACTTTAAAGGAAATAATAGAAGGGGTGAGTTAAGGTACTGGGCTTTGTATGCAGCACTAGCATAAATATTTAAAAGCGCATAATTGAGCAGCATTCTTTTTTAAACCTCCCGTAAAGTTAAGATTACATAAGTGCAAATTAAGTATGATGTGTTCCTGTAGTTATCTGTATCACCATCGCTTAGCTGTTAAGCTTCTACTCAAGCCATTATAATGCACACTCTATTTACTTAGGTTGTTGTTTTTAAATGTTTATTTGTTTTTACTTTATAAACTTGCTCATTAAAAGTAACTCAAAATAGGCTCTTAAATCTTATTAAAATTTAACTAATAACTAAATAATTGGTAAATAGTCGATTTAGTCCTTGAACAAAGCCCTCTGCATACGTTAATTTCAATGCATCAGGTAATAGGAATGAGGAATGAGCATGCAATCGTGGAACCCAAATAGTTGGAGAGAACTGCCAATACTGCAGCAACCACAGTACCCAGATCAAAACGTATTAAAGTCGGTAGAAAGCCAGTTGAAAAGTGCACCGCCTTTAGTATTTGCCGAAGAAACAAGAAGTTTATTTAAACAACTTGAAGACGTATGCGAAGGCCGTGCCTTTTTACTTCAAGGTGGAGATTGTGCAGAATCGTTTAGCGACTTTAATGCCGCTAATATTCGCGATACATTTAAAACCATCTTACAAATGGCTGTAGTATTAACCTATGGTGGAAAGTGCCCGGTTGTTAAAATTGCACGTATGGCAGGTCAATACGCTAAGCCACGTTCAGCCGACTTAGAAACAATAGACGGCGTTTCGTTGCCATCTTACCGTGGTGATATAGTAAATAACTTTGAGTTTACTGAAGAAGCACGTATTCCAGACCCTCAACGTTTAATGACTGCATATCATCACAGTGCGGCAACGCTAAATTTGCTACGCGCTTTTGCACAAGGTGGGCTTGCCGACTTACATCAAGTTAACCGTTGGAACATGGGCTTTGTTGCTGCTAATCCACAAAAAGCAAAATACCAACAACTTGCAGACAAAATTCAAGACGCGTTAGAATTTATGGAAGTGTGTGGTATTAATTCAACTATAGCGCCAAGCTTAAAAGAAACTGATTTATACACCTCACACGAAGCGTTATTACTAGGCTACGAAGAAGCATTAACACGTAGAGACCATTTATCAGGTGACTGGTACGATTGTTCAGCACACTTTGTTTGGATTGGTGAACGTACTCGCCAGCTAGACCATGCCCATATTGAATTTTTTAAAGGTATTAAAAACCCAATTGGTGTTAAAGTTGGACCAGGTATGGATCCAGACGAGCTTATCCGTTTAATAGATGCGCTTAACCCAGATAACATTCCTGGTAGATTAACGCTCATTACACGAATGGGGGCAGATGTGTTGCCAGAGAAGCTACCAGCGCTGGTGCGTAAAGTACAGCAAGAAGGTCGCAAAGTTATTTGGAGTTCAGATCCAATGCATGGCAATACTGAAAAAGCCAGCTCAGGTTACAAAACGCGTAGCTTTGATAACATTATGCGCGAAATTAGTCAGTTCTTCGCTGTTCACAAAGCTGAAGGCTCATACGCAGGCGGTGTTCATTTAGAAATGACCGGCCAACATGTAACAGAGTGTACCGGCGGTGCATACGGTTTATCTGATGATGACCTTGCTCAGCGCTACAAAACACAATGTGACCCACGCTTAAATGCTGATCAAGTATTAGAGCTTGGCTTTTTAGTAGCTGATTTACTAAAAGATGCGCGTAAATAATACCCGCTCATAAATACCAAAAGCCGCTTAATTTAAGTAACACCACTCGTTTAAGAACGAGTGGTGTTTTTTCGTTTATATCTAACCGGATATTTTTGTGTCTTTGCCAGCACCGCTCGCGGATAAGCTTTTCGCTTTCAT
>NZ_PNCN01000078.1:0-8281 GCF_005886135.1 Pseudoalteromonas sp. S4741
CATGGATGTAGGTAAGGGGCGTGAGCAGGACGCGGAAGCTTTGCTCGGTTTTTACTTAGCCCACTAGATTACAAACCTCGCGCCGCGATTAAACCGCCCCTAGTTTGAACAAATTTTAATCCGCAAAGGTCAACAGACCCTAATAGGAGTGACTATGACAGAGCATAAAAAACCACTGGTATTAATGATTTTAGATGGCTGGGGATACAGAGAAGATGAGCAAAGCAATGCTATTTTAGCTGCTAACACCCCTGTATTAGATGAGCTTTGGGCCACACGTCCTCATACATTAATTTCAGCATCGGGTTTAGATGTCGGTCTTCCTGATGGCCAAATGGGTAATTCTGAGGTAGGCCATGTTAATTTAGGCGCAGGCCGTATTGTGTATCAAGATTTTACCCGTATCACCAAAGCCATTGATGATGGCGAATTTGATACAACCCCTGCACTTGTTGAAAACATTGATAAAGCTGTTCATGCCAACAAAGCTGTACACATTATGGGACTGTTAAGTCCAGGTGGCGTGCATAGCCACGAAGATCATATTGTTGCCAGTATACAACTGGCTGCAAAACGCGGCGCTAAAGAGGTGTACTTTCATGCCTTTTTAGATGGACGCGATACACCACCGCGTAGTGCTAAAGCGTCTATTGAGCGTATTGAAGCCTTATTTAGCGAACTTAAATGTGGCCGTTTAGCCTCACTAATTGGCCGTTACTATGCCATGGACAGAGACAACCGCTGGAACCGTGTTGAAAAAGCCTATAATTTAATCACCTTAGGTGAAGGCGATTTTGATTATGAAGAAGGCGTAAGTGCACTAAATGCCGCTTATGAGCGCGATGAAAATGACGAATTTGTAGCAGCCAGCACGATCACTCCTAAAGGCAGCGAACCTGTAAAAGTAAATGATGGCGACACCATTATATTTGCAAACTTTAGAGCAGACCGCGCACGCGAAATAACCCGCGCCTTTGTAGAACCAGGCTTTGACGGCTTTAATAAGAAAAAATCGCCTGAGCTTAGCGGCTTTGTGATGATGACTGAATACGCAGCCGATATAGATGCGCCTGTTGCTTTTGGCACCACGCCGCTTAATAACGTACTTGGCGAATGGTTTGAAAAACAAGGTAAAACTCAACTGCGTATTTCTGAAACTGAAAAATATGCTCATGTTACCTTTTTCTTCAGTGGTGGACGAGAAGATGAGTTTGACGGCGAAACCCGTGAACTTATCCCATCACCTCAGGTTGCAACTTATGATTTGCAGCCAGAAATGAACTCAAAAATGCTTACCGATAAGCTAGTAGAAGCAATAAAAAGTGGAAAATACGATGCCATTATTTGTAACTACCCTAATGGCGACATGGTCGGTCATTCAGGTGTATTTGAGGCTGCAGTTAAAGCCTGTGAGGCAGTAGATAACTGTATTGGCCGTGTAGTGGATGCATTGAAAGAATATGGCGGCGAAGCACTTATTACCGCCGATCATGGCAATGCAGAGCAAATGGCAAACCTTAAAACAGGCCAAGCGCACACAGCACATACCAGTGAGCCCGTGCCGTTTATTTATGTAGGTCGCGATGCACAAGCTTATTCAGGCAAAGCCTTGAGCGATGTTGCCCCAACCATGCTGCATTTAATGGGGTTAGAGCAACCTGCAGAAATGACAGGGTCGCCAATTATGGTGTTGAAATAACCTATGAAAAAAAGCGCATACCGCGTCATTGCGTGTATCTGTGTACTGCATTCATTAGTCACTGGCGTTGCCGTGGCTAATGAAGATCGTACTAAAAAAGACCTATCCCAAGTTCAAGTGGCTTTAGAGCAAAGCCAAGCTGAATATCAACAACAGCAAAAAGAAATAGCTAAACAGCAGCAAAAGCTAAAAGCACATGAACTCGCTATAGCGAAAAACGCTAAAGCACTCAATATGGCTGAGCAATCCGTTAAAAAAACACAACAACAGCAAGCAGAGCAACAACAACGCGCGGTAAAGCTTGAAAAACAACAAGCCCAATTTCAGCGTGTGTTAGCAGCACAGTTAAAAAGTGCTTATATGGCAGGTAGTGATGACTATTCAAAAATGCTGCTTAACCAAGAAAATACCGCTAAATTTGAACGTACGCTTAGCTATTACAACTACTTAAATAAAGCCCGCATAAAGCAGCTTGATGAACTTAAAGCGCTGCAAATAGAAATTGCGAAAAACCAAGCTGATCTTGAAAAAACAAAAGAAAAGCTAGTTGCTTTATTTGATGAACAAAAAAGGCGACAAGCAGCGCTTCTTGACGCTAAAAATGAGCGCCAAGCCAGCCTAAAAAATCTAAAAAAGCAGTTAAATAAAACAAAAAATTCAATTAGTTACTTAGAAGAGAACGAACAAACGCTGATCGCAACTATTAAAGAACTTGAAGAAGAAAAAACCACAAAAATTGAGCTATTGGGCCTAAATAAAAATAAAGGAAGATTAAGCTGGCCGAGTAAAGGCAAACTTACGCACAAGTTTGGCCAACGTAAGCACGGCGGAATTAACTGGAAAGGCGTGTTAATTTCTGCTGCAGAGGGCACTTCAGTAAATAGCATTCATAACGGTCAGGTGGTATTTGCAGATTGGTTAAAAGGTTACGGCTGGGTGATTGTTGTGGACCACGGAGAAGGCTTTATGAGCTTATACGGGCATGCACAAACCTTACTCAAAGATGTGGGTGATATGGTCAGAGAGGGTGAAAGCGTTGCTTTAGTTGGGCAAAGCGGTGGACAAGCCGATTCTGGTCTATACTTTGAAATACGCCACAAAGGGCGTGCTGTTAATCCCATAAAATGGTGCAGACGTATTTAATCTTAAAATAACTGCATCCTAGTAGAGGCAGTTATGATAAACACACACATTTGCCAAAAAAAAGTATCGCAAGCAAAACCAATGTTTTGGTTTTGTTTGCAGGTATTTTTTTTATTGGCACTTTTTGGCTTTATAAATACTACCTATGCAAGCTCAGTTAAAGACTTAGAAAGCCAAAAAATAAATGAAATACTGTTTAATATCCATACCTACTACGTTGATGATTTAGCACTGCAAAACAGTGAGTATATTGAATACAACTCGTCTCAATTTGAACGCTTATACTCTAAACTCGATCCCTACTCTAAATATTTAGATAAAAATGAGCTAAATGCGTTATTTGATAATACCAATGGTCGCTATACTGGCTTAGGCATTGAGGTCAAAAATATTGAGCAGCGCACCACGATTGTTAAAGTAATTAATAATTCGCCTGCTAAACAAGTCGGCCTGCGAGCTGGCGATATTATTACAGCAGTTAATAATCAGCAGATTAAAAATAGTCCTATTGATATAGTCGCGCAGCAAATTAAAGACAGCCCCAACAATAAAGTACAACTAAGTATTATCCGAAATAACAATCTAACACCGCTTATATTTAACCTCAGCAGAAAACAAATAAAACTGGCCAGTGTAACTAAGCAACTACTTGATGCGGGTAGCGGTTATATTGCTATAAATACCTTTTCAAACCACACCTTGCATGAAGTTGCCTTACAAATAGCCGCTATGCAAAACCATTACGGCCACGCATTAAAAGGCTTAATTATTGATTTACGAGACAACCCTGGCGGGACTTTAAAAAGCGCGGTTGCTGTGGCAGATCTCTTTTTACAAGATGGTCTAATAGTAACGACCAAAGGGCGCTTTTATGATTCTAATCAGTCGTTTTACGCTAAACGCGGCGATATTTTAAAAGGCGCACCTATTGTTGTACTGATTAACGAAAACTCAGCCTCTGCAGCAGAAATACTGGCTGCAGCACTAAAAGAAAATATGCGTGCAAAAATAGTGGGGAGTCAGTCATTTGGCAAAGGGTCGGTACAATCACTCATTCCATTAGGCGATGGTGATACCGCCTTAAAACTAACTACCGCACGTTACTTTACGCCATCAGGTGAATCGATTGAAGGGATTGGCGTGACCCCGAATGTGGCGATTAATCAAACAACGCTTCCACAAACAAATAAAGCCGTTATAATAAAAAATGAACAATTAGAACATAACTCCGTTTTTAACGCTGAAGAATTAGCCGATATCCAGTTAGTAAAAGCAAAACAGCTACTTAGCATGCACTAAATTCGGTAAATTATTTTAAACACGACAAAGATAATAAAAATTATAAAACGTGAAAACTATAAATTTAATGGTGTTAGCTGGGCTGTTTTTAGCCTTATTTGCAACATCGAGTGCTGTTAAAGCCAAGCAAATAGCCATAGTGATCGATGACATAGGTTATCATCAACGTGATTTAGAATTCCTGAGTTTACCTGGGCAGTTGTCCTATTCAATATTGCCCTACACCCCCTATTCTCAAATATTTGCAACCCTTGCTAGTCAGTCAAATAAAGAGCTCCTGTTGCATGTTCCTATGCAGGCTTTAAATGGTAAAAAACTCGGTCCTGGTGCGCTCACTTTAAATATGGATAAAGCACAACTTCAACAAACGCTCGGGAATGCGCTGGCCAGTTTACCGCTAGTTAAAGGAGTTAATAACCATATGGGCTCTGCGCTGACTCAACAAAGCCAAGCAATGAAATGGACCATGGAAGTACTCAAAAAACGCCAGCTGTATTTTCTTGATAGCCGTACAACTGAATTAAGCCAAGCTCAGAATGCAGCCAACTTTTTGGGAGTGGAAAACATTAGCCGACATGTATTTTTAGACAATATAACGACCACAGAGCAACTACAATTAAGATTAGAAGAGCTAAAATCAAAAGCAACTAAGTATCAATTTGCCATTGCAATAGCGCATCCCTATCCCGAAACCATCGATTTTTTACGCCACGCTTTGCCGCAATTAAGTAAGCAAGGATTTGAACTGGTGCCAGTATCGCAACTGGTCGAACGTAAATATGTACAAATAGCTCAGCAAGAAGCTATTTCCTTAAACTGATGGGGTAAGTAAACACCCTACCCCGTCTTAACTCACTTAAACGCATTATATTTATAAAATAAACGTCGCTACTTTGGCATTTAAATCTGTAGCTCTGTCTTTTAATACTTCAGCTTGGCTTAAATGCGCAGTGGCTGAGGTAGTAATTTCATCGGTTACATCTTTAATGGCGACCGTATTTCGAGTAATTTCATTGGTCACTTGCGTTTGCTCTTCTGCTGCAACCGCTATTTGACCCGCCATATCAGAAATTTCATTCACTGCTAAGGTGATTTCCTCTAGTGCATGAGCTGCTGCATTAACATCATCCACACTATTGTTAGCATACCCCTTGCTGCTGTCCATCAAGCTCACTGCTTTTTTGGTCGTATTTTGTAAGGTTTCTATGGTGGTGTAAATTTCTGCTGTGGAGTTTTGCGTTCTTCTTGATAGAACACGCACCTCATCGGCAACCACTGCAAAGCCACGCCCTTGTTCACCAGCACGGGCAGCCTCTATTGCGGCATTGAGTGCTAAGAGATTTGTTTGCTCAGCAATTTCTTGAATTGTGGTCAAAATACTCGATATAGCCTGAGCATGTAAGCTTAGTTCGCCAATGACGGTGGTTGTTTGGTCTATTTCACCCGCAAGTGAGTTAATCGTGTTTCTGGTTTTATCAACTAACAGTTTACCTTCACGACTACTTTGCGCTGACTGCTGTGATGCCGTCGCGGTATTTTCGGCATTAGCAGCAATCTCATGGGTTGCACTTGCCATCTCTGTAACCGCAGTGGCAACCATCGCTACTTCTTGTTGCTGACGCTGCAACTCACTGACACTGTTTTGATTGGTGATTAAGCTTTTCTCTGCATCAAAATCTAAATCAGTAGCTAACTGTCGAATATGGCTTATAAGCTCATGCTGGCTGCTTACAAAGCGATTAAAACTATCAGCCAGTACCCCAACTTCATCTTGTGTATCAACACTAATACGCTGGGTCAAATCACCGTTACCATCAGCAATTGTTGATAACGCTTGAGATACTCGGCTTAACGGCGCAAGCAACACACTTAATAACCATGAAATAGCCAACACGCTCAATAAAAGTACCACACTGACTAATACGAGTTGAGTTACTAATAAACTAATTAACGGTGCCTCTAAGGTTTCTTTATCCAGTACAAATAGCAACTGCCAATCGGTATTATTTATATTTTCACCCCAGATTAGTTTTTCGCGCCCTTCATCTTTAAAATAAAGGGGAGTAAATTCACCGTTTTGACTATTAGATAAAATGAATTGGTGATTTATTTTCGAGTCAATATGCGTAATATCTGCCATTACTTTTTTAGTGTCTTTATAGGCAATCACAGTGCCATCTTGATGCATCATGATGGCATACCCATTTGCCGGTAAAGACATAGTATTAACATCATTAACTAAAGACTCAATCGATAAATCACCCGCTACCACGCCACTTTGTGTGGTTTTAGCAATAGAAACAACCAACTGATTAAACGCAGTATCTAAATAAGGCTTGGTAATTACGGTGCCATTTTTCAGCTGTGCTTGTTTATACCATGGACGAGTGCGCGGGTCGTAGCCGATTCGATCAATACTTGGATCAGAGTCAGTCATTTTCCCGATACTATCTCCAAAGTAAGTTAATTGAAAACCACCCGACACTTGGGCTTGCTGTAATGCGCTGAGCGTATTGCCCTCAACCTTACTCGCAACTGACTCTATGATCTGCTGACGACTAGCTAGCCAATCTTCAATACTCGCAGCTTGCTGCTTACCAGACTGACTTACATTATCAATGCTGCTTTTTAACAGTAACGCTTTTTGAGAGGTGTAACTATTCCACGATAGCAATACAATAATAACGGCTAGGGCAAGAACCACCGATAGCAAGATCTTTTTCTTTAGTGAATATGAGTTCATATTGAGTGTAAATACTCGCGTTAAATGAAATTGAAAGGCAATAAGCACAGTAATTAACAGTTTAATTTAGGCTACGGTTTGAACAACAAGTCGCTCAGGTGCGCGAATATTTTCATATACCCAAATTAAAAACAAACTAAAATCATGTATTTAAATTAAAACCAAACTTATTCATTAACTTTAACTAGGGTATATTTAATTAAAAGATATACAGATGTGACTAGAGGTAAGCAAAATAAGAAAGACGATACTTTTTGTTAACCTCTTTTTTTAACTAAAAAAAAGCCCCGCATTTTCATGCAGGGCTTTATAACTTTATAAGTGCGATTAACTCATCGCGCTTTGTAATTTTTTCATTGCTGTTTTTTCCAGCTGGCGAACACGCTCTGCTGATACGCTGTATTTTTCAGCCAACTCTTGCAGTGTTGCTTTATCATCTGACAACCAGCGTGCGCTAACGATATCTTGAGAACGCTCATCGAGGGTTTTCAAAGCGCTAAATAATCGCGTATGCGACTGCTCTTGCCATTGTTGCTGCTCAATATCATCGGCTAAGTCAGCAGTACCATCCGTTAAGTATTGCACTGGTGAGTAAGTACTGGTTGGCGCATCGTCGTTATCGTCGCCTGTTAAGTCAAAGCCCATGTCTTGGCCGCTCATACGCGACTCCATTTCACGCACTTCTTTTTCACTCACACCTAGCTCGCTCGCTACTGTGCTAACTTCAGCTTGATTAAACCAGCCTAAACGTTTTTTGTTTTTACGAAGATTAAAAAACAGTTTACGTTGCGCTTTGGTTGTCGCAACTTTTACGATACGCCAGTTTTTAAGCACAAACTCATGAATTTCGGCTTTGATCCAATGAACCGCAAATGAAACCAAACGTACACCCACTGATGGGTCAAAACGTTTTACTGCCTTCATCAGTCCAATGTTACCCTCTTGAATTAAATCAGCTTGTGGTAACCCGTAACCCGAGTAGCTTTTAGCTATGTGCGCTACAAAGCGCAAATGCGACATAATGAGTTGCTTTGCAGCACTAAGATCGCCTTCTTCCTGAAGTTTTTTTGCAAGTTCCTGCTCTTGCTCAACTTTAAGCATAGGAATAGTACTAACAGCTTGAAGATAGCCATCCATACTTGCGCTTTGTTGCCCAACTGTAAGTGCCATTGCGTATAAATCTTTACTCATTTTTCACCTCGGTGATAAACATTTGAAACCATTTTAGCACTCTTTTAGTAAGAGTGCTAACTTGAATTTAAAACTTTTTTGAATCATAAATCAAGTGGTTTTTTTAGTGTTAAGTCAGTCTACACTAGGCGACTGAATAACCTATGAATTAGTTTAGGGTCTGTTGACCTTTCAAGGTTAAATTTACAGCAGTCTGTTTGGTATTT
>NZ_PNCN01000079.1:0-38379 GCF_005886135.1 Pseudoalteromonas sp. S4741
GTCATCAAAAAACTCTGGAACAGTAGGTTGATTAAAGTTAAATACATCGCTCTGTACTTTTAACTTGCGGAACAAATCCATTGGGTCATCATCAGTCCAATCAGACAATTGGATAACATGCTCATTGTCAGCACTAATAATATCCTTTTCTCTTGGCTCAATAATTAATGCGCCGTACATACCTGTCATTTCTTGAAAGCCACTGTGTGAGTGATACCAATATGTGCCGCTTTGTTGCAGCTTAAATTTATAAACAAAGGTTTCACCCGGCATTATACCTTTAAAGCTAATACCCGGTACGCCATCCATTTGATACGGAAGAATGATCCCATGCCAATGAATTGAACTCGGCACTGATAATTTATTAGTTACCCTGATAGTAACGTCATCACCTTCTCTGAGGCGCAAGGTAGGAGCTGGTATTGAGCCATTGATTGTTGTAGCCATTCTTACAACACCTGTGAAGTTTACGGGTGACTCATCTATCACCAGATCTATTATTTCTCCACTTAGTTCGGGCACAGTACCTGTTATTGTTCCAGCCACTAAAGATGAAGCAGCATGAAGAATGCTTGGAAAAGCAGCTAATATACCGCCAGCAGCTAAACCTTGTACAAAGCGTCTACGCGGTGTAGAAATTTGATGTAATGGATTGTTGTTTCTCATTTTACTCTCCGAGGTTTGACCAATAAATTAGTGTGACCAATGAATGTGCTTAATTTTCCATTCACCGTTTTGCTTTTCGAGAACCATTGTTTCCATCCCTTGATAATCACGTTCTTCACCATTGTAAGTACCTTTAGTTTGACTACGCGAGGCAGAGATAGCTGTATTTCCAAGTATCGTCACTTGATGTTCAAGTGTGTCGCTCTTCATCGCTGCTAAATACTTCATATCCGACAACATATGATGATGAGCATATTCATCAGCGCTCCTTTCAACGCGGCCTCCCTCGAAAATGGTGACATCATCCGCTAACTGCGCTCTAGCCTGTTTTTGATTGCCAGTTTCAAGTGCTTGATGAAATGCCAAAACAACTTTTGCGGCTGGTGTATCTACACCTTTAAACAATCCTTTGTCTTTATTCTTATCACCATGAGCGTTTGCTGCGAAACTAAACGTCATTAATAAAACGAGTAGGATATTTATTGTTTTCATTTTCATTTTCTCTTTTAGGTTTTAATTTGCAGGGCCAACAACACTAGTAAGCCCAGCCGTTACAGATAAAATGGCAAAAGCTACTACCATTTCTATCGAGATAGATTTAGATAAAGCCTCTCTGCCTTGACTATTTTTAAGTTGTGGAACGAGTATTAGTTTATGTTTAGCAGCAAGTGCCAAAATAGACACTACAAGGGCCAATTTAAACAACAGTGTTTGTCCGTAACTTGAGCTTATTAGTGCATCAAGACTTCCGACCAATTGAATCACGAGCCAGAGGCCTGCTACCAACAATAGGCTCAATGTAAAACTTGCTTGTTTGCCAAAGCTTTCCATCAGCAAATGAAGTTCTGCATAACTTAGCTGATGGCAAGCCTGTTTTAGTGGCAATAACGCCCCAAACCACCATGCCATAACGAGCACATGCAAAATAAGCAAGCCTTTTTCAATTGTGCCTAACTCAGAAATATGACCCAGTAACGTGAATGAGTATGCAAGGATTAATAAACTCAACATTAAAGCGCTTTGTTTTAAGTACGAGTTCACAGCGAGTTTGAACCTTAAAGCTAAAGCGATTATTGCGGTAACTAGCCCAAGCGCTCGAAGCAAAGCTCCAGTGCCGACAGAGGAGTCCCACATAATAGCCAATATATCAGCGTCTATCGCCCCCTGAATTCCCTCTTCTGCCATTGCACCAGTACTGGCAAAGAACCAAGTAATATTAGCGATCAAAGCCATAACTATATAAGTTCTTGTCCACGTTAAATTCGCTATTACAGCATTAGTATGAGATTCATTATTCTCAAATATTTGCCTGAAAAATGTATAACCAGCAATACAGGCAAAGCCGACGTAAAATACAATTTTTGACAGTACAATGACTGTATTCCAGATATACATTTCCATATCAATCACACCGCCTATTTTAGTGAACCATAAAGCCGAAGCTATGTTTCATTTTATGACCATCGTTACCTAAGAAGGTTACATCCACAGCATAGTTTGCAGGAGCTAATTTAGGTAGTTTCCATGTAAATTTGCTAGTAGCGACTTTAGAAGGCTCGAATCCAAATTTAAATTCTTCGCCTTGTTTATTGGCCAATGAAACTTTTACAACCCGTACCTCTTTGGTGAACACCAAAGTTAACTCTTCTGGAGGATTCATTAGCATTGCATTATCAGCAGGCACACTTTTTTCAAGATGCACATGCGCAAATACCGCACTACTAAAAACGACACTGATTACGGTTAAAAATTTAATTAATGTTTTCATATATACCTCTATTTATTTAATGGATTAACGACTAAATTTATCTTTGAAAATTTGATTACTTGGAATCCCAGCATCTGTAATTATTTTTTCCACTTCACTCATCATTGCTTCTGGACCGCACAAGTAAAACTCAGCCAAAAGCAGTTCTGATTTTTGGTTCATATACGGCAGAAGTACTTTTTGAACATAGCCTGAGTGCCCTTGCCATTCTTCTGAAGGATTAGAAAGAGTAGGAATATAAGAGAAGTTTTTATGCTTCTCACTCAGTGACTTCAATTCATTATGGTATAGCAAGTCATCTTCAGTTCGCGCACCATAGATAAGAGTCAAACCACTTTTATCTTTATGCTTTTTCAACTGTTCAAAAATAATAGACCTCAGTGGTGCAAGTCCTGAACCCGCACCAATAAACACGCGACTAACTTTTTTATTTGAAGTGGCATAAAAATCAGAAAAAGGGCCTTTTGCAGTTATCGTTTCACCTACTTGGAGTGAACCTAAATAACTTGAACCTATTCCTGCTTTAAAACCATTCTTTGCGGTCTGCCAACGGATATTAAACATTAACTCATCAGACTCCTCGTCAAAGTTAACTAATGAGTAGTGGCGAGTTACACCGTTATGAGAAAATTTTCCATGATAGTAGCTATCCCAGTATTTTTCATAGCACTCTGGCATATCATCTGGACGTAAGCTATTCATCCCTGCTGGCACATCAAATTGCATATATGCACCAGCTTTAAATGCCAACTGTTTGCCTGATTTCAGCTTAAATTTCACTTCCTTGATAAAAGGAGTAATGAAATTAGTCGCAACCACAACTAGCTCATGATTTTCAATATTGCGATCAGTATTAACTTCAATCGAACTAATTTCAGAGAACCTATGCTGACATCCAAGCCGATAACCTTCCTTAAGTTGCTCCTGAGATAAATGTTCCTGTTCAGATAGTGTGATAGGTAATTTAGTTGAACTTAAGAACACGCATTTGCCACAAGTACCGCCACCACCGCAACCTGAAGGAAGGTATACATGTGAACTAGCTAGCCCTTCTAGTACAGTTGAGCGACCAACTGCTGAGATGTCAGTAATAGTATTTTCATTGGAAAACGTCACTGCCACTTTTTGCCTGTTAGTGCCCCAACCTAGCTTCAGTAAACCACTTCGATACTGTTGTATCAGCCAAGTAACACCAGTAATTGAAAGGAATAGCGTTGCAAAAGCAAATGCAATGATCAACCAATGGTTAAATCCTCCAGAATTGCCATAGTCCATAAAGTGAAGCTTCATCATCAGATCTTTCAATCTGAAATCATCATTGGCATGGCGAAGTACTTGACCTGTAATACTATCTAAATAAATAGTTGTATTGTTCTCATCCTCAACGGCAACTTGCCACATAGGATTTTGCTGCCTTACGTGATCAGAAAACGGAGGTTGAGATAACACTGGAGTAGTTAACTTACCCTGTCCTGAGTAGGAGTTTTTTGCCAAAGTTAGTACTTGTTCTTCAGACAAATTAAATGGCTTTCCTGTTACAGCATCAAATAGCTTTGAGTGGCGTTCTTGATAGCTATGCTGCCCCTTATCGAACACAAAATGATAGTAAGGCTGATGTAAAACCCATATAAGGTTTACTTCCTGCGGAGCATTACTAGTAATGTCTTTAATAGGGAATAGGTCAAAGCCTGTAATGCTACCTTCATGATGAGAATGAACTCTAAGTTCATTACCACTGGCTTTACTGTGATCCATCAAATTGAAGTAAAGGCCCGTTCCCAACCAAATAAGCAGTTGTAAACCAACAAATAAAGAAAGCCACTTGTGTATCGTTGTATTTAACTTAAATAGTCGCATCAAATGACTCCCTTTTTATTTGGGGAAAGCACTCGGTAATAAGTCAATACTGCGCCAGTAATTGCTCCCATTAGACCTAGAGTTGCGACCAAGAACAAAAACCAGTTAGATACGTTTTCTCCATCATAGTAATCCATAATGTGGAACCGCCACATCCAATCAAACAATCGCCAGTAATCATGACGCTTGGCAACAAGTGATCCTGTTTGTTGACTTATATAAAATGTCGGTGTGGAGAATTGCTCAAACGTCACTCTCCAAACAGGTAAATGCCTTGGGGACAACTCAGCAGGCAAGTTTGTCGCTGACTTAATCAACCTTACGCTGTCGATTTGATGATTCAGCGCATAATGGTATTGTGCGATTTCTTTAGCCTTGATTTCATCTACAAGTGCCTGAACAGCTCCAGTTTTAGCATCTATTGCTACTTTTCCATTTTCTCCATTAATAAAAGAATACAAAGGACGGCCCATACTTTGAGTAAGTGTAACTTGGCTAGCTTTAGGATAATCCGCAGCTAGCTTTACAATGGAGTAATCCATACTTGCTAAATCTATTTTGGCTTCCTCACTCTTAGCCAAGGTTTCGCCGTGTATATAGTGAATATCCATAGTCACCATATACACGCCTGTAATAGACCAGAAGAGGAATTGTATTCCGACAAATGCCATTAGCCATTTATGGTACTTCCTAGCTTTTCTAAGCATTGTTTTTTAGCTCCGAGTTAGAAAGTTCCTTGTTAAAGGCGTTTACTTCGGGCTTTTTAACGATTGAATAAATCGCGGGTAAAACAATTAGAGTTAGCAGGACTGCACTTGTCATCCCACCTACCATTGGTGCAGCAATACGACTCATTACCTCAGAGCCTGTTCCTGTACCATATAAAATAGGCATTAGGCCGATAATGATTGTCGCTACTGTCATCATTACAGGACGAACACGTAATCCAGCACCGTGCAATAAGGCATCTTGATATTCATCTTCTGAGATGAGTTCTGCTCGCTCTTTCGCTTTTTCCTTAAGCTCAGCAAGTGCCTGATTGAGATAGACCAACATTATCACACCAATCTCAACCGCTACCCCAGCTAGAGCAATAAAGCCCACGCCAACAGCCACAGAGAAGTTAAACCCTTCCAGATACATCAACCATAAGCCACCAATCATCGCCATCGGCAAGGTAACGATAATGATAGCCACCTCACTAAACGCTCTGAAGTTTAAGTAAAGTAGAATAACAATAATGGCGAGTGTTAAAGGCAATACATAGGTGAGCTTTTCTTTCGCTCTTTCCATATATTCGTATTGCCCAGCCCAAGTAATTGAATAACCTGCTGGTAGTTTTAGATTATTAGCCAAGTGTATTTTTGCACTTTCAACATAAGTACCTACGTCAACACCGTCTATATCGATAAACGTCCAGCCATTTAAACGAGCATTTTCACTCTTAATCCCCGGCGGACCGTTCTCAACTCGAATATCTGCGACATCACCTAGTGCAATGCGTTGACCACTTGGTGTTACAACAGGTAATCGTGATAGCTGCTCAGGAGAGTCTCGATAGTCTTGCGGATAGCGTAAGTTAACAGGGTAACGCTCTTGACCTTCTACCGTTTGGGTAACGTTCATACCACCAATAGCTGTAGAAACCACTTGTTGAACATCTTCGATGTTTAACCCAAAGCGACTTGCCTTATCGCGTGAAATATCAACCTTGATATATCGTCCACCTGCAACTCGCTCTGAGTAAACTGATGCTGTGCCTGTAACTTCGGGTAAAATTTGCTCTATTTGTTGGCCGATTTCCTGAATCACATCAAGCTCTGGTCCGGCGACTTTAATACCCACAGGCGTTTTAATACCTGTTGCCAACATATCAATACGAGTTTTGATTGGCATAACCCAAGCATTCGTCAAGCCCGGAAACTTAACCAACTTATCAAACTCAGCTTTTAAAGATTCTGTTGTAACTCCCTCACGCCACTCTTCTTGAGGCTTCAACTGAATGAAGGTCTCAATCATAGTTAGAGGCGCGGGATCAGTTGCAGTTTCAGCTCTTCCTACTTTACCAAATACTGTTTCAACTTCTGGCACTGTTTTAATTAGCTTGTCTGTCTGCTGTAGAATTTCTCTTGCCTTACCAATAGAGATCCCCGGATATGTAGTCGGCATGTACATTAAATCTCCTTCATCTAGAGGAGGAATAAACTCGCTACCAATCTTATCAACAGGCCAAAAACCGACGATAGTCACTAATATTGCTGCTACAATTGTCGATTTTGGAAACTTCATGACTTGCTTTAAAACAGGCATGTAAATAGCAATTAGCAATCGGTTTAACGGATTTTTCTTTTCTGAAACAATTTTGCCTCGAATAAAGTACCCCATTAATACAGGCACCAATGTTATCGCTAAGCCTGCTGATGCAGCCATTGCATATGTTTTTGTGTAAGCAAGAGGAGAGAACATTCTTCCTTCTTGCGCTTCCAAAATAAATACAGGCAAGAATGAGACTGTAATGATGAGCAAACTAAAGAATAATGCAGGACCGACTTCACTTGCCGCCTTTGAGACTATTTGCCAACGATTTTCATCTGTTAGCGGTGTCTTTTCCATATGTTTATGCATATTTTCAATCATCACTATTGCGCCATCTGTCATCGCACCAATTGCAATAGCGATACCACCTAATGACATAATATTCGCATTGATACCTTGCATATGCATGATGATAAATGAAGCTAAGATGCCAATAGGTAGAGTGACAACTGCAACAATCGAAGATCGCAAATGAAACAGAAATGCAACACATACAATCGCGACGACAGCAAGCTCTTCGAGCAATTTACTCCATAGGTTTTCTACCGCCTCTCCTATTAAGCCAGAGCGATCATAAACCGTAACTATTTCAACTCCTTCGGGTAAACCTTTTTTTAACTCTTCTAATTTGGCTTTTACTCCATCAATGGTTTTTTGTGCGTTTTCACCAAAGCGCATAACAACCACACCACCAACAACTTCTCCTTCACCATTAAGTTCCGCGATGCCCCGTCTCATTTGTGGACCTAAGTTAACTTCTGCCACATCGCCAATAGTAAGCGGCGTTCCTTGTTCGTTCACACCGAGAGGGATCAACTCTATATCTGAAATACTTTTGATATAGCCAGTAGCGGTAACCATGTACTCTGCTTCAGCCATTTCAACAACAGAGGCACCTGTTTCTTGGTTACCACGCTTAAGGGCCATTTGAATGTGACTAAGTGGTATACCGTAGGCTCTTAACTTATCGGGATCGACTTGTATTTGATATTGTTTAACCATTCCACCAACGGCAGCAACCTCTGACACTCCGGGGACAGTTTGCAATTCATATTTTAAGAACCAATCTTGAATACTACGCAATTGGCTAATATCCAAGTTGCCCGTTTTATCTACAAGAGAATATAGGTAAACCCAGCCAACACCTGTCGCATCTGGCCCTAGTTGTGGACGCGCACTAGCGGGTAGTGAAGGGGCTACTTGACTTAAATATTCAAGTACTCTGCTCCTTGCCCAATATAAGTCAGTGTCTTCGTCAAAGATGACGTAAACAAATGAGTCACCAAAAAATGAATAGCCACGAACAGTAACAGCGCCGGGAACAGACAACATTGCAGTTGTCAGTGGATAAGTAACCTGATCTTGAACAACTTGCGGTGCCTGACCGGGGTAATTCGTTTTAATTATTACTTGAACGTCAGATAAATCTGGTAGTGCATCAACAGGCGTATTCTTTATTGAAAATAGCCCACCACCAATCAAAATTAAGGTAGCTAAGATAACAAAGAAGCGATTGCCAATTGACCATCTAATAATTGATTCAATCATTATTTTTCTCCCAACTTAATGATTCGAGTGATCAACGACCGGCTTATTTTCCTTGCCGTGTTGTTCATCTGATTCAAGAGAAATGTCAGTGATAACTAAGTCATCCCTAACCTCAAAAGTGAAAGTGACATTATCACCAACATTGAAATCAACTATTTCTATATTGTCCGCGACGATAAAATCCATCGTCGCAGCAGGTCTATCCCACTTCTCTATTGGGCCTCGGCTAATATTTAGAATCCGTGTATCAATATCAATCGCATTAATTAAACCTGATACTGTTGCTGATGATACTTCTTCACTCATATCAGCAGGCTCACTCATGATATGAATTCCAGTAACTTCATATCCACCCTCTTCGGTTTTGCTCACTTCAAAGTGCAAAGATTGACCTGACTTTAATGAGTCAATATCGACTTTTTCAGCCACAGTAAAATCCATAACCATTTCAGGCCAATCCCAAGCTTCAGCAGGGCCATGTGAAATATTAACCATGCGGTGCCCTGCCATAACACTATTAACATCCCCTTGCATCCAAACAGAGTTAGGCACTTCATCATGAGTCATTCGTTTAAAGTCAGAGCTTTTACTTGATTCAGAATCAATCAAGAATTGGGCAGATGTCACCACAACGTCATCTTCATTTAAGCCGTCTAATATTTCGATGCTGTCGATATCAACCCGGCCAATAGTCACTTCAATAGATTTAAATTGCCCATCACCTAACGCAAGTACTACTCTGTCCTGTTTACCTGTTCTAATAACGGCTTCTTTAGGCACGAGGATGGTGCTATCAGCTTGATTAGCGTGAATAGAGACTTGTGCAAACATATTTGGTTTTAATTGATAGTCTGTGTTATCAAATTTCAATCTCACTCGGAGTGTGCGTGTTTTACTGTTCAATGTTGGATAAACATAATCAACGACACCAGCCCAGTCCTCACCGGGTAAATAATCCAGTGTCATTGATACAGGAAGTCCTTTTTTAATTAAGGCTGCGTCACGTTCAAACACTTCTGCTTCAACCCAAACTTGATCTAGCTGGCCAATGCTTAATAAGGTGTTTCCCGGCTTTACATAAAAACCTTCTCTAACCTTCAAACCATCGACAACACCTGCTTGTGGTGAATAAAAGGTAATTGTTTGCTGAACCTTTCGTGTCTTTTCTAGCTTTTGAACAAAGTCTGCTGAAAGCTGTAACGCTTTTAGGCGATCTTTGGCTGCTGAAATTAAAGAACTATTGTTGCGCTTTAACGCTATTAACAGCTCTTCCTGAGCATTAACTAACTGAGGAGAATATAGTGTATAAAGAGGCTGCCCTTTCTCTACAGGGTTACCTGCTGCTTTGATGTAAAGTTTATCAATCCAGCCATCAACCCGTGGGTGGATATGAATTAGCTTATCTTCATCATATTGAACATAACCTACCGTTGAGATTTCAGTATGCATATTTTTCAGTTCAACAGGTGCAGTGCGAACCCCAAGGTTATTCACTACATGAGGCGCAATTTTTACTGCTCCGGGGCCAAAGTCATCACCAGATGATCCTTCCTCATACACTGGAATTAGATCCATCCCCATAGGCGACTTACCGGGCTTGTCCCGGCGGTAATTAGAATCCATCGGTGCAACCCAATACAGAGGCTTTTTTTCTCCTGATGTTGCTTCATTACTATTACTGTTTGAGCCAGTACCTTGATATAAACTCAATGCTCCAGCACCAAGTGCTGCCCCAATGATGATGGCAATAATTGTTTTTGTATTCGTTGACATTATTTTTCTCCAAATTGCTGACTGGATAAGTGCTGATTAGTTTTGTGTGAAGTTTGCATCGACTTATGTTCAGCATTTGAGTTAGATTGAGAATGCGCAAAGAAATAGTTGATACGAGCAACTGTTTTAAGTGCGTCAACATCAATTCTTAAAGCTGATATTCTGGTATTTAATTCGGCAATTCTTGCTCGAACAACTTCGGCAAAATCGCCATCATCATTTGTGTAGGCTGTCAATGACGCTTCTGCTTGGTCATGAGTTTGTTTAAGGAGTTGTTCTTGATAGATAGATTGTCTATCTGATAAGCGTTTAAGCTGTCTTAGTTCTTTTTCTAAAACACTGATCATTTGCTTTGTCAGTAATAGTTTCTCGGTTTTAATAGTCTCTGAATCTGCAATAGAAGCTGCAACTTGCTTATCTTGTCTGTTCTCGGTAAACAAGGGTAAATCAAACGTTACCCCAACAGAAAATAAATCAGCTCGGCTATCACCAGAGGGCATATTGTCGCGATAGGCATAACTAGCATTAACACCCCATTGCGGCTCATATTGCTGTTTGGCTAACTCAATTCCTTTTTCTGAAGCTTTGCGTTTTATATCAATCGCAAGTATGGCTGGGTGATTCGAAAGCTCCTGAGCCAATAGATTTCTTGAGTAATTAGATGCTTTTAGGACTGTTGGATTATTCAATTGAATCGAAGGCAATTCTTTTGAGACGCTAAACTCTAATGGTTGCGCGTCAAAGTTGAATGATTCATTCAAACGATCCGCATCGTAAATATGAAGCCACTCATTGAGACGAGCGATTGTCGTTTCTAGTTTCTGCTTTTGCGAAGTTAATCTGTCATCTAACTGCACGATTTCCAACTGAGCACGAATAACATCTTGCTGTCTAGTTTTACCAACAACGTTTGAATAGCTAGCTTTAGCCACTTCCGCCATCTGCTCAAAGAGAGACCAATCATCTTCAATCAATTTAATAGTTTGTTGGGCTAAGTAAGCATCTAACCAAAGTTGTGACACTTGGCTTTTCAACTTAGCTTTACGATCCTCTCGTAACAGTGGAAATTTCGTGGACTCAATTTGTAACTGGTCTTTCTTGATCTCTAGACTGTCGCCTCTCGGAAACATTTGAGAGACGCCAACCTTTAGCTGAGTCATTCCTTCCTGATCTAAATCCCAAGTATCTGTTGGTAAATTCATTATCCCTAGCGATACTTTCGGATCAGGCAAAGTACCTGAAGCAATACTTCTATTTTCAACTGCACTTTGTTTCAATCGGCTACCATGAAGCCAAGGATCATTTTGCTGAGCTAAGGTGATAGCTTGTTCAAGCGACACTACTTTCTCAGCTTGAGCTGAGAATACAGATAAGCCGAGTATTAATGCAGTTGAAAGTGAAGTAAGGTTTGAAGAGTTCAATTTCATTAGAATTGCTCCTCGTATGTCTTAACTTTTGCATAGACTTTGCTCGTTCCATCTTTAAATAGAATTAACACGTTGTATGGCATAAAGCGGTCATCGACTTCCATACCGGGAGAGCCAACTGGCATTGCTGGAACTGAAAGCCCAATCGCATTGGGATGTTCTTCTGATAAGAACTGCTGAATAAATTTAGCAGGTATATGACCTTCAAAGGCAAATCCATTTCTACTCACTGCCGTGTGGCATGAACGGTAATTAGGTTTGATACCATACTTAGTTTTGATGTTGCCGATGTTTCGGAAATCTTTGGAATGCGCAACGATCCCTTTGTCTTCAATATGAGTTATCCATTTTTTACAACACCCACAAGTAGGGGTTTTATAAACGATTAACTCCAAAGGTGTTACGTCGTTATTGTGTGCATGGTTATGTTCGTTGGCGTTTGCAAACGCAGGTGAAAGCAGCATTACTACTGCTATTTTTAAATACTTATTGATCATTTTTGCCCCCAGACATCGCTGGAAAATATCTATAGCGCTACGACGCTATATTGACTAACAGAAAAATTAATTACATGTGCGAGAAATTTGGACGCACTAATCCTGTATTAGGCAAAAATTGGTGGACGATAAAGGGAAGTGGAAATTGAATGAGGTTGTTTAGATTGCAGAGCAGCTACAGATTCACTGAATATTTGAATATCTGTCGAATCAATACTGGAATTTAGGACTGTCGTAGATGAGCAAGCATTTGCAGGACAAATACATTCAACGTCACAACAATCTTCTGATTGACCATTACTGCTTTTATTCATATCACCATGATCCATGTTCATGTTCATGTTCATGTGTGATTCGTGAGAACCTGATGACATTTCGCAAGGCATAGCAGAATACGCAAATGCTTGCCCTACAAAGGCAACCAGCATAAGCGTCATTACTAAGACTTTTGAAAATGCTTTAGACATAAAATTCTCTTACAAATATACATCTCTAATACTAATGCAAATTTTTGACTAAGTCAATTGATGCTGTATAAACATTTATGAATATTTGATTATCGTCAAATTTTTCAAAGAGGTAAGTGACAAATAATAATCTCATCAGACTTCTTATCTTCGCTATTCAATGGCTTTTATTTTGAGACTTAAGTTGCTCTCTCATTTCTAAAACTCGATCTGCCGAATAAGCTCCTGCTCTCATAACAACCAGTTCAACAAATGAAATATCAATTAACTTATGGTCAGCATCAATCACATAACAACTCCCACTATGTGTGTATATTTCTAACTTATCCTCATCAGCAGATTTGCTAACAATCTTTGAAGTCACGATTTGCTGAAATGGCCGAAACCTGAATGTTTCATCTTCAATCCCCCCCCTGATAAAAACTCGCCAAGAAATATTTTTTCAAATTCTTTATAGTCGTAAACAGATACTATGTAGGCATCCTTTAAATATATTCTATCCAACGTATTCCCTTACTAATAACTAGCCGGGAGCATATCTCGCAGCTCTAATAACTCATTAGGAGAATACATACACTCATGCATTAAATTAAACTCAAATGCATTTACATCAAACTCTTTAGATTCAGCATCTAAGATATAAAAGTCAACACCAAAGCACTTACTTTCTAGACCATTGATTTCCAAAACCTTTATCGTGAATAAAGCATCTCCTTCTTTACCATTTTCATTTTCGTCAGCAAATGTGCCGTAAAGCACCCGTTCAACTTTTTCCTCTGTATCAGATTGAATTGAGATAAGTTTTGCGTTGGTTAGTTTTACTCTAGGTCTCATGCTTGAACTCCTTTCATATCTTCTACAGAAAAAGGACGAAAAAAACTTAGATATTTAACCCCATCAACTTTAAGCAAATTGTTGTCAGCATCAAAATGTGACAGAACACTAGATTGATACAACGAAATGTATTTTTCATAATCGATTGTGTTAAAAAAGTTGGTATCAACGCGCCTCGCATAAAAAACAAGATCTTGCTGTTCGATACGAACAATGAACTTCTGATCGCCATCTAGATTTTTGACTCGTAGACATAAATCAGGTTTGTGCCAATCAGATACAAAGGAAGGAATCAATGGGAAGCCATATACCAAATAGCGCATACCTTCGATTTTGAAGGTT
The DNA here is from genome assembly GCF_005886135.1 of Pseudoalteromonas sp. S4741. Taxonomy (NCBI): domain Bacteria; kingdom Pseudomonadati; phylum Pseudomonadota; class Gammaproteobacteria; order Alteromonadales; family Pseudoalteromonadaceae; genus Pseudoalteromonas; species Pseudoalteromonas sp. S4741. Next base: position 13,496 of record NZ_PNCN01000079.1, read on the forward strand.
GTTGGATTGAACTGAGCCTTATTTACTTTGCCGCTACTGAATAATTCAAGTGTCAACACCAGCCAGTGCACATGCTTAGAAAATGTATTTCCTTCAGAAATACAGCCTTCAAACTCACCATTATGGTTTACATGATTGATGTACATGTATTTTCTAATGTCATCCAAGGAAAGCTTTTCAAACGGAAACTTGCAAGCGATTAGCCTGAAATAACAACCATGAACTTTTAAATCTGCATATTGAACTATCAACGGATCATCAAAGGCATCAAAGTATGGTCGCCACTCTAAGCGGAAGTCTGCACCTGTATTTACAATAAACTTGGCATTTTCAGGCAACCCTAAAACTTGGTATATCACTGAAACTAACTCTAATGTTTCGATATCTACCAGCATCAGGCTTTCAATACGGTTTGCCATTGACTCAATTTCTTTATGAAGCGATTCAATAATTTCTTGATCATCGTATTCGTTGATCATTAAATATTTCAGGGAATCGTGCTTTAGAATTGAGTCCAGCTTTTTCTTTTCAAATACTTCAGAGAGATATTTATGGGTATCAGAAAAATGAGGGCAGTTATAAACACCTCTAGCCCACAGGCCTTGGGCGTAAAGATCAGGAAACTCTAATAACTCAGCAAACTCTTTTGCTTGTTTATTGAGCTTATTCTTTAATTGATAAAGTGAGATCACTTAGTTCTCCAAACAACTTTCCAATAAACAATGGCCTACCAACACATTGCTTTATTTATTGTTCAAATAACCAAATTTTTACGGATGCTCCGCTTCACTGTTCACGTTTTTCAAGGCGAAAAACATGTGTAGGCGTAGGCTGTCCGCACAACCTTTCACTCATAATATCGCTAAATTTTTAAATGGCAACTTACGGATTTGTACAAAATCAGTCAGAAATTTTGGCTTTGAACTCATCAAAGCTAAGTCCGAAAAGGGATATGACTAATTCTTCATTTATATTGGAACCGGGAAATTTTTTTTCAAAATTTCCAATGATGCTATCTAGGTGGCTAGCTAATATTTTTACTAAAAATATTTCCGAGTTTGGTGAGAGAGCAGACAGTGCTATCAATGGGTTGTCAAAGGATTCAGCTTTTATTTTTACTAGTAAATCGCTGTAACTGTTACAGTCATACAGACAAATAGCTAGGGCTTCTTGGGCTTGTCCAAGGGGAATAGTTAATAATTTAGATAATCGTTTTGCCTGCCTTTTTATATTTACTAGCAGGTCTTCTTTATTAAAAGACATCAATACACCAAAAAACGGCAACGCTAGGCCACGCACCTATGTCACTCAGTTTTTGTGAATATTTAATCTTTTAGTTCAGAGTAAATCCATTTCGTCCTGTTTTCGTGGGAACGGGCTTCTCTGAAAAGCCACTGCAAAAAGCAGTGGCTATTGTCGCAATATTATAAGGAAATGTGAATTGTAGTTTGATGCCTACATGTTCTTTTCAGTGAATTCAGCCAAGCTACTACGCTCTACTTCATCAAATATCAATACTGAGCCTTTTTCATAGTTTCTATACACGTTAACAGCCGCGCTAGCACCTGAAGATGCGGGTGTGACAAACTTATCATCAATCTGGGCTAAGTTGCCCAACACGATTGTGCGACAATTTTTGCCACCACGGCTTAACATGCCCTTAATTTGCGCTCTAGTCATGTTTTGAGCTTCATCAATGATTAAAACAGCATCGTCTATTGAACGACCTCGGAAGTAAGCCATACTAGTAAATTCTATATTGGCTTTTTCGATCACATGCTCAACAGTTGCACTAATATTACCTTCATTGTTATCACCTGAATGCATTGATATAAGCGCATCTGTTATACCTGCTAATAACGGCATTGATTTCTCTGTCAGGTCACCGGGTAAAAACCCCGGATCATCGTCCATAAAGTCTCTGGAGCGCACCACAACGATTTTTTTGTACTTTTTTAACTCCAATACTTGATGCAGCGCCGAAGCAACTGCTAAAAAAGTTTTTCCGGAGCCAGCAGGGCCAAGGATGATATTTAAGTCATAATATGGATCTGTTAATTGGCTTAAAGCTACTGCCTGACGCTGATTTTTAGGCAAAATGCCCCATACTTTTTCTTGTTTACGAGGCAATAACTTTGTGAATACCTCAGTATCTGTTACTTCTGAAATTCGCCCAATGTGTCCAGCTTCATCGTACCAATACATGTTTGGCTGAACTTCATCATTAAATAGACTTATTGGGAAAGTATAAACTTCTCCTGAAACCTTGAAGTCTTTGTCTGATTTAATTCGATCAAAAAGATCTCCTTTAAAGGCTTGTACCCCTGTGTATAAAAGATCAATATCTGATATTTGATTATCTACGGCAACGTCTTCTGCCATGACCCCTACGGTTCGAGCTTTCAAGCGCATATTAATGTCACGGCTAACAATTACTACGTCTTTATCTAAGTCCTTCTGAAGATACAGTGCATAGTTAATTATTCTATTGTCAGCGTCACTTCCAATACCGTGCTTTAACTCTTTAGCCATATCGAGCTGGGTATCAATTCCAATAAACAGTTTTCCTCGTTTAGCTGTTTCAGTAGAAGGCAGTGGAATACCAGCTTCCATCTCTTCTGCACTGTGCCCATTTATTATATCTTCAAGCATACGAATACATACACGAGCATCAGCACTAACCGATTTGTTAGTTCTTTCTTTTAAGTTATCTAATTCTTCTAGAACTGTTAGACAGATGTAAATATCATCTTGATATGACAGGATACTTTTTGGATCATGAACCAACGCAGACGTGTCAAGAACACGAGGGTTTCGGTTTTCAACAGAGCTTTTCATGACGCAGCCCTCCAAAAGTTTGCATCGTTGCTAGAATGCGTGTTGTACTTACATCCCAAATAACAAATACTCTGTAAAGATTGGCTATTGTGGGAATGCTTAAAGTCGTTACAAAAATCCATGTTTAGAGAAATTCTTTTTACTTTTTCTACAGGCCAATAAAAACAAGGGGGTAAAAACTTTAAAATCTTTCCAATTCGGGGTTGTAAAATCACCACCGCATTTTGAATACTGCGTCCGCGCATAAAATTCACCGACTTAAACTGAATGTTGGCTTTTTCCATAATGTAATTACGGCTCGAAATTGGGTTTTCATCACCTTTATGCAGCACTTCTAAGGTATCGGTTATGGCAGCCAACCAAGGCGCCATTTTTTCTTCCTCAGTACCAGGCAAAAAGCCAATTGATTCTGCAATTTCAGGGGTATTACGGGTTACAATGACTTTGTCGTAAATACCTTTTTCAATCACCATCTCTAGCGCACACGCAAGTGCCAGTAAAGTTTTACCACATCCCGCTGGGCCGGTTAAAATAACAAGCTCAATAGACGTGTCGAGCAAGGCATCAAGAGCCATTGCTTGGTAAATATTTTTTGGTTTTATTCCCCATGCACTTTGATGCATCAACCGCTCTGCACCAATATCTTTAATGGTAATATGCTCACCATCATACGATTTAACTCTAGCGGCAAACTGATCGCCATCATCAAGTAAATATTCATTACAAAACACATCAGGAATTAAATCTTTAGGGATATGATGAACTGTTTCGCGTCCGTGTTGCTCAGTATTACACTGACCGACGTGCTGCCAAAAATCGCCCTCAATTTTTTTATAACCACTGGTGAGTAAATCAATATCGTCAATTAACTGATCAGTACGATAGTCTTCAACATATTTAAGCCCCGCCCCTTTGGCTTTTAAGCGCATGTTAATATCTTTAGTTACTAATATGACTTTTTTATCGCTATGCTGGTTTTGTAAATGCACCGCACAATTAATAATACGATGGTCGTTTTCATTGCCCGGCAAACCAGAAATAGAATCGGCAAATAAATGGTCGTTTACAATAATTAAGCTGCCTGTCGATCCGCCTTTTTTATTCCTTGGCAGCGCCACACCTTGTAGCATTTGTTCGGGAGTTGCCTGACTCAACACCCCATCAAGGCCACGAATAGCCACTCGCGCATCGCGGCTCACATCGTGTTTTCTATCTTTTATATGATCAAGTTCTTCCAATACGGTCATTGGGATAACCACTTGGTGCTCTTGGAATGACAAATACGCGAGGGGTTCGTGAAGTAATACATTGGTATCTAGCACATACATTTTACTATCAAAATTTGAAGCTTTTCCCATAGTACTTTCCTTACGTTTTATGATTTTTATGCTATACCCAATAAACTAATCAGTGGTTACTAATAAACTTGATTAATTACTTAGATATAATTTGAGTTTAGTCTATTTGTCATAAAAGTCTGTTTTATGACAAATATCATTTAGTTTGAATTTTCCAAAAATCGACGCACTAATGAGCGCTTAGGGTTGGTAATAATTCATACTTATAAAATTAATTAAAAGTCAGGCAAATAGCGCCTTGCAGTGGTGTTATCTAACAGGTAACATAGCCGCCTTTTTCTTCATAGACGAGACATACATGAATTTTTCCTTAGGTCAGCGTTGGATAAGTGACACAGAGTCAGATTTAGGATTGGGCACCGTTGTTGCCATTGATGGCCGCCAGGTCAGTATTTTATTTCCTGCCAGTGGTGAAAACCGTGTTTATTCTTCTGCAGAAGCACCGGTAACCCGCGTAGCATTTAATCCTGGGGATGTGATCCGAAGCGTTGAAGAATGGGAATTACAAGTCGAGTCTATTGAAGTGCAGGGTGAGTTACTGTGCTATCACGGAGAGCGTGTTGATAACGGTGAAAAAGTACAATTAAAAGAAACTTTTTTAGATCACTTTATCAAGTTCAATAAACCGCAAGACCGCTTATTTGCAGGCCAAGTAGACCGTTTTGATCGGTATACTTTGCGCTATCAAACCTGGTTACATCAGTTTGAACGTCAGCAATCACCTCTTAAAGGCTTAATCGGTCAACGCGCTAACCTTATTCCGCATCAGCTTTATATTGCTCAAGAAGTCGGTAAACGTTTTGCACCACGGGTATTACTTTCTGATGAAGTAGGCTTAGGTAAAACCATCGAAGCGGGCATGATTTTACATCAACAAATTATCACCGGTCGTGCCAGCCGTGTACTTATTGTTGTGCCTGAGAACTTACAACACCAATGGTTAGTAGAAATGCTACGCCGTTTTAATTTACGTTTTTCAATTTTTGATGAAGAACGCTGCGACGAAGCGTTTGCTGATTCACCCAATGTATTTGATACCGAGCAACTGGTACTTACTAGCCTTGAGTTTTTAACCAAGAAAAAACGCTGGTTTGAACAAGCTACGTTGGCCGACTGGGATTTATTAGTAATCGATGAAGCGCATCATTTAAGCATTAACAACAATAAACCCAGTGCCGAATACCAACGTATGGCTGAGCTGAGCCAAGATATTCCTGGGCTAATTTTATTAACAGCAACACCAGATCAACTGGGTCATCGTAGTCATTTTGCTCGTTTACAACTGCTCGACCCAGATCGTTTTTACGACTATGACGTGTTTAAAGAAGAAGAAGCAAACTACAAAGACGTTGCCGAAGCTGCTAATCAGCTATTACAAGAACAAGCACTGGATGACAGCGCAAAAGCCACATTAATTGAGCTATTAAAAGAAACAGATATCACCGATATCCTTGAAAAAGCCCAACAAGGCGACCTTGCTGCACGTAAAGAAATACTCAATATGTTACTGGATCGCCATGGCACTGGGCGCATATTATTTAGAAATAGCCGCAGTGGCATTGATGGCTACCCTAGCCGTAAATTACATGCCTACCCAATGGCATTACCTAAGCAATACAAAACAGCAATGACCGTACTGGGTAATATGAGTGGCATTCAAAATGCCGAGCTCAGTGCGCAACGTGCACTTTTCCCTGAAAAAATATTTCAAGAATTTGAAGGTGAAAGCGCAAGTTGGGGATTATTTGACCCTCGCGTAGATTGGTTAATTGAAACGCTAAAAACACTCAAGCGTGAAAAAGTACTTCTTATTTGTGCTAAAGCCGAAACAGCGATTAGCCTTGAGCAAATATTACGTGAACGCGAAGCAATTAAAGCCTCTGTGTTCCACGAGGGCATGTCGATTATTGAACGTGACCGCGCTGCGGCATTCTTTGCCGATGAATACGATAACGCACAAATATTACTGTGTTCAGAAATTGGTTCAGAAGGTCGTAACTTCCAGTTCTCACATCACTTAGTGTTATTTGATTTACCACTCAACCCCGATTTACTTGAGCAACGTATTGGTCGATTAGACCGTATAGGGCAAACACAAGATGTGAACATTCACGTGCCTTATTTCGAAAACACGGCACAAGAAGTACTACTGCGTTGGTATAACGAAGGCTTAGATGCGTTTGAAAGCACATCAACCACTGGGCAGTTGCTGTATAAAGAGTTCAGCGAAGATTTACTTGAGTACATTGCAGCTCATAATTGTGATGAAGATGAGCTAGATCCACTCCTTGAGCAAGTAGCACAAAAAAACGCAGTATTACGTAAACAAATGGAAAGTGGTCGAGATCGCTTGCTAGAGCTACATTCATCGGGACAGGGTGCTGCTGATTCACTTGTGGCTGACATTGAAAAGCTCGACAACCAGTTTGAACTGCCAAGCTACATGATCAACGTGTTCGACACCTTTGGTGTAAGCCAAGAAGATAAAGGTGAAAACACCATTATTTTAAAGCCCACTGAGCACATGTTAAACGCTTCGTTCCCATCGCTAAAAGACGATGGTATGACAGTAACCTTTGACCGCGATACAGCGCTTTCTCAGGAAGATGTGCACTTTATTAGTTGGGATCACCCTATGGTGCAAGGCACTATGGATATGATTTGTGATGATGATTTTGGTAGTTCATCGGTGGCGTTACTTAAAAACAAAAAGTTACCACCAGGCACCTTTTTTGTTGAGCTAATATTTGTTGCCGAAGCCATGGCACCAAAAGCACTGCAAGTTGGCCGCTTTTTACCCCCTACGCCAATTCGTATTTTACTCGATAAGAGCAGTAATAACTTAGGTGAAAATGTTGGTTTTGATGGCTTTAATCAGCAACTATCTGCGGTAGGTCGTCAAACTGCGAGTAAATTAGCTGGTGCATTACAAAGTGCAGTTCATCCGATGATCAACACCGCAAAAGACATGGCGCAACAAAAGTTGGATGTTATCCGTGCTGAATCATTAGTAAAAATGCAAACATCGTTAAGCGAAGAGCAACAGCGATTAGTTGCACTGAAGCAAATTAATCCAAACATTCGCCAAGAGGAAATTACCTTTTACGATAAACAACGCAATGAGCTAACTGCACATATTGAAAAAGCGCAGTTAAAACTTGATGCGATTCGTTTGATTGTGGTTTCGCACTAGAGAATCTAGCTGTCAGTCGTTAGTTAAAGATCAACTAGTGTGTGCATTGAAAAAAGCGCGATATTTATATCGCGCTTTTTACTTGAGCCTTTGCCCTCGCTCCACTAAAATAACGCACTTCAAAATCACTGAGGTCTGCTGTGTTAGTTAATTACAATCCCCCTATGAGCCCGTATTTAACTATACTGTTTCAAGACGATGATTTACTTATTGTAAATAAGCCTAGCGAGTTACTCACCGTCCCAGGTAAAGACCCAAAACATGCCGATAGTTTAATCAATCGCGTCAATCGTGTTTTTCCTAGTGCTAAAATTGTTCACCGTTTAGATATGGCTACCTCAGGCATACTTTGCTTAGCAATGAACAAAGCCGCTCATCGGCATTTAAGTATGCAATTTCAAGAGCGCGAAACAGCAAAACGTTACATTGCACGAGTATACGGACAACTTGAAACTGAAACCGGCTCAGTTGACTTACCGCTTATTTGTGATTGGCCGAATCGTCCTAAGCAAATGGTTGATCATGACAATGGCAAACCTTCGCTCACTCATTTTAAAGTGCTTGAACGTGAAGCACAGGCAACCCGTGTAGAGCTTACTCCTATTACAGGGCGCTCACATCAGCTGCGCGTGCACATGCTAAGCTTAGGCCACCCTATTTTAGGCGATCGCCTCTACGCCCATAAAGACGCACTTGCTGCTGCTCCTCGGTTACAGCTACATGCACAAATGCTACAACTAAAACACCCTGTAACGGAGCAAGTACTTACTTTTGAAGCTGAGAGCGAGTTTTAACACGGATTAATCTTTTAGCTATTTACTGTAAATAGCTAAACTTTAAGCGTGCTTCGCCGATACATAAATAAGATTTAAATAAAAAGCTTATTTATGTTTATTCCGCAGATGTTTAAAGCCATTATTACTACTTTTGTGCTTGGCTGTACGTTAATCGGTTTTCAAGCACTGAGTGCTGAGTATATCGCTCCTCCTCCCTTTTCAAAAAATATTGATGCGGATATCTCCCGCCTAGCCCAAAATGATGAAGTAAAGCCTATTTTAGCTGGTGATACTGAGTTTTTAACTTTATACAGTGAATATATAAGTGCCGACTTTAGAGGGGTTGTAATACTTATTCCTGACTGGCAATCAACGCCTACAAACAATGCAGGCATAAATTTTTTACGTAAAGAGCTGAATAATCAAGGGTATACCTCTTATGCAATGACAGTTCCTGATATTGATTGGCAAGCAGCTCAAGATGATGCAGCAAAAACGATTAATGATCCTGTGGGCAAAAATAATGAAACAGCCAACGCAAATACTAAGCCAGACACCAGTACACAAAAACAGCCCCATCATGCTGACTATGTTGAACAAGTAAATACTGAAGTGGTAGATAACTATAAATTAAAACTAGTCGCTCGCTACAAAGCTTTATACCAACAAGCTGCGATGGAGTCTGAGAATATTGTTGTTATTGCACAAGGCACCAGTGCTGGGGTGTTGTTGGAGCACTACGCTGAATTTTCAGACTCAAGAATAAACGCCTTCATTAGTTTAAGTAGCTACCTTCCTAATACAAAACGCAATGCAAAGTTAAGCCAAATAACATCTTTGGTCGCCCCTGCTTTGTTAGATATTTATTTTGCTACAGACAGTAATGGTATCTTAATGAACCTTAAAAACCGTCAGCGTTGGGTTAATCGAAATGCAAAGTTTGATTATCGCCAACGTCAGTTGTTTGGATTACGCGATGCGCCGCAGCAACATGCACGGCTAAGCAAAGAAATAGACGGGTTTTTACGCCGCCTTTTTTAAATACTCGTATGCCGCTTGAATATCTTGGCTTTTTTTAACCGCGACTTCCATCATATGCTTAGGTAACCCTTGCGATACGAGCTTATCAGGATGGTGCTGAGCCATGAGCTTTCGGTAGGCTACTTTAATATCACGTTGCGATGCGTCTTTATTTAACCCTAATAAGGCCAATGCTTGCGAACGGTTCATATCATTACTTGGCGGTACATGATGCCCTGAGCCTTCACGGTAGCTGCTACTTTGGCTTTGCTGCTGTTTAAAACGCTGTTGTTGCTGCCTAAAGTTAAACTCTGCTTGATAACGCTTTAATACAAAGGCAAAGTGTGCTTTAGACACACCTAGCTGCTTACTAACTTCTTGCAGTAATTGCTTTTCTTGTGCAGCAAGTACCCCGTCAGAAAACGCCATCTGGATTTGAATTTCTAAAAATAACTGCAGTAAATCATAACGTTTAGCAAAACGTTCTTTAAAGTCATAAACCGTGTCTTTGAGAGAAAAGTCGCTGTCTTTACCCGATTGAAACGCCTGCTGCGCTTCACGGCGCTCTTCGCCTTTTAAGCCCATTTCATCCATAAACAGCGTCGCTGCTTTAATGTGGGTTTCGCTAACACGGCCATTCGACTTGGCAATATGTCCCATTACCGCAAAGCAGCTAGAAAAAAACAGTGCTTGGCGTTCGTTAACATCATCGCCTTTAAAAAGGTTAGAGAAGCCGCCAGCCTGATCAAAGTCTTTCTTTAGACTTTTATCAAACATATGACCTAGGTATAAGCCTAAAATGGCGCCAAATATTTTGCCAAACATAAAACCAAAACAGAAACCGAGAATTTTTCCCCACATTTTAAAACTTACCTCTAGTGTTTTATATTTAGCTTATGGTGCTAATTGTTGGTTAAGAGCCGATAAACGCTCTGGTGTGCCTATATCGTCCCATTGGCCAATATAGAGTTCAGTGGAGACTAAATGTTCATTTATTTTTTCACGCAGTAAAGGCCCTAACGGGCGAATACCTGAGGCCAGCCCTTCAAAGAAATCAGCCTGATAACGGCCAATACCAGAAAAAGTATAGCGCTGTTCACTATTAGGTAAGTGGCTTAGCGTAAAATCACCCTCTGGGTTATGCGCAGGATTTTCAACCAATACAATGTGCGCCTCTTTAGGCTGTAAATGTAGCTGCATTAATGCACTGACATCATAGTCGCTGTAAACATCGCCATTAATCACAATAAATGACTCACCAAGTAAAGGAAGCGCTTGAATAATACCGCCTGCGGTTTCAAGCCCGCCCGTCACTTCTTGGCTATAGGTTATAGTCACGCCCCACGCGCGCCCATCAGCAAAATAGGTTTTTATTTTATCTCCTTGCCACGCAAGGTTAATTATTATTTGAGTAATACCTGCAGCCTTTAGGCGCATAATATGATGCTCAATCAGTGGTTTTCCCGCTACACATAACATAGGCTTAGGTAACTGTGCGGTGAGCGGCATCATACGTTTACCGCGCCCAGCGGCTAATATCATCGCCTTCATGGTTGTTCCTCTTTTAACCGCTGTTGCACCTTTGGCACCACGCTAGTTTTTATCAAAGCCGATAAGTCGCTAAGCTCAGGGTATTGTGCCGCCACCTCTATTACGTATTCAAGTGTAGGGAGTATGTTTGCTAAGTAACCTTGTTTACCATCACGCAAATATAAACGACAAAAAATACCCGCCGCTTTTAAATGGCGTTGTAAACCCGTTAAATCAAACCAATATTTAAATTCTGCAAATGACTCGTTAGTTATTAAACCTTGGCGTTTAAATTCGTCGTAACCAAACTCAAGTAAATGATTCAGCTCGTCTTTAGGCAATTTAAAGTAGCAGTCTCTTAAAAGTGAGACTAAGTCGTAACATAATGGGCCTTGTACCGCGTCTTGATAATCAATAATCGCCCATTGCTGCTCGCAGCGCATAATATTACGACTGTGATAATCGCGGTGCATTGTGACTGTGGGTTGCTCAAGCAGTGTATTTATTAGCAGCGCTGTGCTTGTTTGCCAAGTCTGTTGCTGCTCAGCGCTGAGCTCTGCGCTAATAAAATCATTAACCAGCCAATTTTTAAAAATATCCAACTCTAATGCAATAAAGTCACGGTCATACGGATTCATTGACGGCGCAGCTGGAGTTTTTGCCCACTTGGCACTTAAACTGATCAGTTGCTGGTAATACTCGCTGCGATTGGCATCATCAAGCAAGTCAGCTAAATGGGTGCTACCTAAATCACTTAGAATAAAAAAACCTTGCTGCTCGTCACTATGAATAATGGATGGCAATAAAAACCCCTGCTCAGAAAACACCTTGTTTAATGCAATATAAGGGACGTTGTTAACTTTTTTTGGATCGGAGTCCATCACAATAAAGTTTTTATTTTCAGCGTTTAACCTATAATAACGGCGAAAACTGGCATCTGCAGTTATTGCATTAAGCGCATAGGATTGCTCACTAAAGTGAGTATTAATAAACTGTTGTAAACTCTCAAAGCGTGTCATTTTATAAGCTATCTATTTTTCACTAATTACTTTGCCATTGTTTTCCTTTATTATGTATAGCTTGTAACTAATCACAGAGCATAAAGGTCGATAAATGAGCAAAACCTGGGGCATTTTGATGCTAAGCGTACTGAGCGCACCATCGCTTGCCGAAACTGAACTGACACACAATTTTTGTGGCACTTCAATGCAAACCAGAGCTTGGCAACCGCTTGCTGGCCTTGAGCTTGGAACGGTTGATATCAGCGCTGATGACGTTGAGCTTTTAGGAACGCAAAGCGCTGAATTTACTGGCAATGTTGATATTAACACCGTTAACATGAGTTTGTCCGCACAATCAGCACTGATTGATAAACAACGTGGCCTGCTTAATGCCACTGGCCCAATTACCTATCGCGATTATGTAAGCCACGTACAAAGTTCGGGCTTAAATGCCGATTTAAATAACTCAGCATTTAGTTTATTAGGCGCACAATATAGCCTAACACAACAACAAGGCAAAGGCGGCGCGGAAAAGCTCACCGTCGATAAGTCTGGCTTAATGCTGATGAATGCAAGCTTTACTGCGTGCCCAGGTAATACGCCTGTGTGGGCTATTGAAGCCGATGAAATAAACTTATCACGTGAAGAAGGCTGGGGCGAAACCTACAATGCCGTGCTACGTATTTTAGATACGCCGGTACTCTATTTACCTTATTTTACTTTCCCACTCGATGAGCGCCGTAAGTCAGGCTTATTAACGCCCAGCTTTTCAAGTTCAGATCGCTATGGATTAGAAACGATTACGCCTTATTATTGGAATATTGCCCCTAATTATGATGCCACTATTACCCCGCGTTATATGTCACGTAAGGGGCTACAATTACAAACTGAATTTAGATATTTAACCCCAGAGCACCAAGGTTTAGTGGCTATAGAATATTTAAATAAAGATGACTCAGAGCCTGAGCTTAACGAGCGTTTTTTGTTTCATTGGCAACAAAAAAGTTATATTGGTGAAGACTGGCGAGCCAGTATTGATATTACCAATGTTAGTGATGATAACTACCTCACTGATTTAAACTCAACCTATGCAAGTAAAACCGATACGCAGCTTTATCGTACCGGCTCGCTAACCCATATGGGCGAAATGTGGCGTACTGATATAAAGATGCAAAACTTTGAAGTACTCGGTGACCACTTAGAATCATACACGGCGTTACCACAAATTAGCTTTACCCAAACCACCCCTTGGAAAATTGATTATTTCGATTTTAGTGTTTCAGGCGAGCTGAGCCATTTTACTAACAGCTCTGCGGTAATTGACCAAGCTACTCGCGTGCACATCGAACCTAAAGCACGCTTTGATTACAAAGAGTATGCCTGGTCATTTTTATCTGAAGTGAGCTTATTGCAAACTAACTATAAACAAGACGGTGATTTACAGGGTACACAGTATAGCGATAATGTTTCGCGTACTTTGCCTAAAGTGCGCTTATATTCTCAGCTTAACTTTGAGCGCGACACCTCAATTTTTATTGACGATGGTATTCAAACTCTAGAGCCACAAATTCAGTATTTATATACGCCTAATAAAGATCAGTCTGACATTGGCTTATACGATACCACCAAGTTACAAGATGACTTTTTTGGTTTATTCAGGGATGCGCGTTTTTCAAGTGTTGACCGAATTGCCGCAGCTAATCAATTTACATTAGGGGCTACAACGCGTTTATTTGATAAGAAAAATGAAGAAGTATTTAACTTCAGCGCAGGCCAAATATTTTATTTAAGTGATTCAGCCAAGCCTACAGAGCAAGGACTTAATAGCGGTAGTAACTACAATGCCTTGTTTGCAGCGCAAACCATGTTACATTGGCACCGCCGCTGGTATTTATCGGGTGGTATTCAGTACGACACGGATGGCAAGCAAATTATCCAGTCAAATTTAACCTTAGACTATAAAGGTGACGATAATCAGCTGGTTCAATTGAACCATCGCTATGCAAATGATGTCTCAGGAAATACAATCGAGCAAGCGGGCTTATTTACAAGCATCCCTATCAGTGACGAGTGGCAATTTATTGCAAGTTACCATCGCGATCTTGATAATAACCGCAGTATTGAAGTATTGAGTGGATTACAGTATGAATCGTGCTGTTGGGCGTTCCAAATTACTGGCCATCGCCAAATTGAAACTGATTTAAATCAGTCAATTGGGCAACCCCAAGCCACTTTTGATTCGAGCATACGTTTGAATTTTGTATTAAAAGGGCTTGGTAGTAAAAGCCGTTACGATGCTCAAAAATTATTACAACAAGGTATTTTTGGTTATCGTAGGCCGTATTTTCTTAATGACTAAACTGCTTTATTTATAGTAAAAATTTACAAATAACTATATTAATTTAGCCGTATTTAGCATTACAACAGTACTATTAGTAAGAGTAGTAAAAAGAATATGAATTTAAAAAAATTATTAACATCAGCAGTTTTAACGTTCAGCTTGTGCCAAAGTGCATTTGCCGCCCCTGTCGAAATAGACAAAGTAATTGGTATTGTAAACCAAGGCGTTATTTTAAAAAGTGAAGTAGACACTATTGTTGATCGCGTAAAAAAACAAGCAGAAAAACAAAACCAACAGCTGCCAAAAGACGAAACACTACGTGTTCAGGCGATTGAGCGTTTAGTAAATCAAACCTTGATGATGCAGATGGCTGAGCGCATGGGCTTAGAAATTTCAGATAGCCAGCTTGACCAAACACTTGCCAACATGGCTAAAGAGCAAGGCGGTACAATTGCTGATTTGCGTCGTACTATTGAAGCGTCGGGTGAGAGCTTTCAAGCTTACCGCGAAGAAATTCGTAAAGAGATAACCACGCAACAAGTTACACGTGCAAACGTAGACCGCCGTATATATGTAAGCGACCAAGAAATTGATAACTTACTAAAAATTATGGATAGCCAAGGCCAAAATGCCGAAGAATACGATATTGGTCACATACTTATCGATATTCCAAGTGGTGCAAGTGCAGACGACGTAAGCTCAGCAAAAACACGCGCAGACAAAGTTATTGAACTGCTGGAAGATGGCCAAGAATTTAAACGTATTGCCATTTCATCATCAAGCGGCTCAAAAGCGCTTGAGGGCGGACAATTAGGCTGGATGGGCATTAACGAAATGCCATCGTTATTTGCAGAAGCTGTAAAAGGTAAAAAGAAAGATGCGATTATTGGTCCACTTCGTTCCGGTGCGGGTTTCCACATCATTAAAGTGCAAGACGTACGTGGCCGCCAAGTAGTAGAAACCACTGAAGTTAAATCTCGCCATATTCTTATTAAGCCTTCAATTATTTTAAGTGAAGAAAAAGCTCGCACTATGTTAGCAGGCTTTGTTAAAGATTTACGCGCCGGCGATGCTGACTTTGCAGAACTTGCTAAAGAGCATTCACAAGACCCAGGTTCAGCACTTAAAGGCGGTCAATACGATTGGACTGATCCAACCACCTACGTGCCTGCGTTTAGAGATACGTTACTATCACTTGATAAAAACGAAATCAGCGAACCATTTAGAAGTCAGTTTGGCTGGCACATTGTGCAGTTACTAGATAAACGTGTTGCAGATAAGACAGAGCAAGCTAAACGCAATCGTGCACATGGCATGTTGTTTAATCGTAAATTTAAAGAAGAAAGCTTTAACTGGCAGCAAGAAATGCGCGAACAAGCCCACGTTGAAATTTTCCCAATAGACGAATAATTATGACCTTAAGAATTGCGGTAACCCCCGGAGAACCTGCAGGCATTGGCCCAGACTTGCTATTAAAACTGGCACAGCACAGCTGGGATGCGCAACTAGTAGCGATTGCAGATGCATCGCTACTAAAACAACGCGCTAAGCATTTGGGTTTAAACATTGAATTAATTGAATTTGATGAACAAGCCAAAGCAATGCCAACAGCGGCTGGCAGCTTATATATTAAGCAAATTAATTTAGCAGAGCCCGTTGAGCTTGGCGTGCTTAATGACGCCAATGGACAATACGTGTTAGATACATTACGTATTGCCAGCGAGAAGAATATGGATGGCACATTTGATGCCGTTGTTACGGGGCCTGTTCACAAAGGTATTATTAACCAAGCCGGCATTTCTTTTAGTGGCCATACTGAGTACTTTGCTCAGCAATCAGGTACAGCCGATGTGGTTATGTTATTAGCCACTGAAGGTTTGCGTGTTGCCCTAGTAACCACACATATTCCGCTTGCTTATGTTTCTCGTGCCATTACGCAAGAGCGACTAGTTAAAGTAGCTAATATTCTTAATCATGACTTAAAAACGAAATTTGGTATTGAGCAACCACGCATTTTAGTCTGTGGCTTAAACCCTCATGCTGGTGAAGATGGCCATTTAGGCCGCGAAGAAATCGACACGATTACGCCTACGCTCAACCTACTAAGAGCTGAAGGGATGAACTTAATCGGTCCTTTACCAGCCGATACCCTATTTCAAGATAAATACCTAAATGAAGCCGATGCAGTGCTGGCTATGTATCACGATCAGGGATTACCTGTGCTAAAATATAAAGGATTTGGTAAGTCAGTGAATATAACTCTTGGCCTTCCATTTATTCGCACCTCAGTCGACCACGGTACTGCGCTTGATTTAGCCGGTACAGGCGATGCTGATGTTGGCAGTTTTGAATTAGCGATCCGCGAAGCAATTAAGCTCGCCCATGAAAAAGCACAGAATCAATGACCGATAAAGTACACTTAGGACACCGCGCCCGTAAACGTTTTGGCCAAAACTTTTTATTCGATGAGTCAATCATCGACAAAATCGTCACCGCTATCGATCCTAAACCGCAAGATAATTTAGTAGAAATTGGCCCAGGTCTAGGCGCTATTACCGAACCTGTTGCCGATTTAAGCGGCCATTTAACGGTTGTTGAGCTAGATAAAGATTTAGCCCAGCGTTTAATTGAACACCCTTTTTTAGGGCCAAAATTAACCGTAAACCAAGGCGATGCAATGAAGTTTGATTTTGCAAGCCTGGTTAAAGATGACAAAAAGCTAAAAGTATTCGGCAACCTGCCGTACAACATTTCAACGCCTTTGTTGTTTCACTTGTTTGAATTTGCCGATCATATTGAGCACATGCACTTTATGCTGCAAAAAGAAGTGGTAAAGCGCATGGTAGCAGGCCCAGGTAGTAAAACCTTTGGTCGCTTGAGTGTGATGACTCAGTATTATTGTCATGCGATGCCTGTGGTAGAAGTACCGCCTGAGTGCTTTAAACCGGCACCTAAAGTCGATTCTGCGGTTATTCGCTTAATCCCTAAAAAGGCACAGCAGCGCACCGCTAAAAGCGTTAAAATATTAAACACCGTTTGTTTAGAAGCGTTTAATCAGCGCCGTAAAACGTTGCGTAACAGCCTTGGCAACCTTCTAACAGCTGACGAATTAACCAGCATTGGCATTGATATTACTTTGCGTGCTGAGAGCCTGTCGTTACAACAATTTATTGATATAGCTAACTGGATTTATGACAACAAGCAGTAATAGTAATATAGGATCACCTGTAAAGGTATCTGTTGAAACGTTTTATGTGGAAGAGCAATCGCAACCCGAACTAGATAAGTTTGTGTTCGCCTACTCCGTTACTATAAAAAACCACAGTTTATGCAGTGCAAAACTACTTAGCCGTTATTGGCTGATTACTGATGCCAATGGCAAAGAAGTAGAAGTGCAAGGCGAAGGTGTGGTGGGTGAAACCCCAGATATAGCTCCAGGTGAAAGCTACAAATATACCAGTGGTGCAATAATAGATACACCGGTAGGCACCATGCAGGGACATTACACTTTACGTAACGAGTTTGGTGCTGAATTTAAAGCACCCATAAACGTATTCCGCTTAGCCTGTCCTAATATCTTACACTGACAAAAACAGGTAACAATGGCCGACTACGCAATAGGTGATTTACAAGGCTGCTTTGACGAATTTAGTTTATTGTTAAAGCAAGTCGACTTTAACCCTAGCAAAGATCACTTATATTTAGTGGGTGATATTGTCGCTCGCGGTCCAAACTCGAAAGCGTGCCTTGATTTTATTTATCAACATCAAGACAGTGTTAGCGTCACATTAGGCAATCATGACTTACACATGATTGCCTGTTATTTAAATAATGTTACACCTAACCCCAAAGACAGACTCACTGCACTGTTTAACAGTAGTAAACTGCCCCACTACATTGCGTTTTTACAAACTCAGCCTTTAGCTCTTTATTTAGAGCAGTATGATTGTTTTATCTCTCATGCAGGACTTAACCCTGATTGGTCATGCGTACATGCTATTGAACACGCTCAATTTGCTCAACAGTGTTACAGTCAAAACAATGCCGAGTTCTATTTTAAAAACATGTATCAGCCTCACCCGCTAAAATGGACTGAGCAACTTGATGATGCTGCTAAATTTCGTTACATCGTTAATTATTTCACTCGCATGCGCTTTATTACGCCTGATAATTTGCTCGATTTTAATGCAAAAGAAGCAACAACAAATTCATCATCACTAATTCCTTGGTTTTCTCATCCTGCCATTATGAACGCTCAACATGACCTAATTTTTGGACACTGGGCAGCACTTGAAGGCAAAACGCCCTACAACCACCTTTATGCTCTAGACACGGGTTGCGTATGGGGTGGCTCAATGACACTAATAGAACTACAAAGTAAGCAAAAATTTTCAGAAAAATCACAACTTTTGTCTAAATAAACTGAAAAAAGTTAATACATCTGTTAAGTTTAAAAGCGGATGTTAAATTGCATAATTACAAAACATTCACAATATTGTGTAAAAAAAATAGTAATACTCTTAATTGAGTTAAACATAGGCAATAAACAAGTGTTAACGTCTTACATTATTTTTTATCCCTAATCGAAGACTTGTATTATGCATGCTTGGTTTGTAATTAAGTTTCGCGGTAAATTTAGCAACTAACTATTAACAGTAAAAATTAATTATTTTTAATTACTTAACTTATTGTTGAAAGCGCCGATAAGTTTTAATAGACGTATTTTTGAATGGAAAACCATATGAATCTAACAGTGAGTCAACGTATTTGGGGTGGTTTTATATTTATCACTTTATTACTTTTAATTATTGGCGGTAACTCTTTAATAAAAATAGCAAATATAGATCGTTCAACTCAAAAAGTTAATCAGCTATCGCTCCCTGCATTGAACAAAAGTGCACAATTACAAGCTGAATTTATTTTGATGAGTAAAGCCGCCCAAGCTAGTTTCCATATTACATCGGCTCAAGAACTCGCCTCATTAAAAGCTCAAATAGAAGAACAAAAACAAATATTTGATAAATTACACCGCGAACTACAACAAGTTGTTAAAGACGATCCACAATTAAACAAAAGTAGCCTTGAAGTTGAAAAAACCTATCAGAGCTTTTCAAATATCATAAGCAGCCTGCTTAAAGATAAAAACACCCAGCTAGTGCTTAACAAAAAGCTCAAAGCGCAACTAGACACCATTGAGCTCGCGGCAGAAGATGCCAACTCTATAGTGCTTGATATTATTGATATTGATGGTTTAGAGGATAATCATCCACGCGCTTATCAAGCAGCTAATAATCTAGAAAATAACTTTATGTCCGTGGTTACCAGCAGCACCGACATGCTAACCGTTAAAACGCTTAACACGCTCGATATTATCAAAAACGAGCAAGTGTATTACTTTGAAGAAGTCGTTCGTACAGTTTCATTAATAAAGCCGGCGATAGAGCAAAGTCACAGCAGCTTGTTTAATGACTTAAAGGGTTATATAGATACCCTAGAGAGCAATATTTTAGGTAACGATAGCCTTTCAGCGAATAAAAAGCGCCTTATTGACGCAATAAGCACAACCGAGCGTGAATTAGCAGAGTCTGAAAAAGCGACTAAAACAGCGCTTAGCCAAATTGACGAATTAGTATTACAAGCCAGTGGCGTTGCATTTACATTACAAGAAGGCGTACGTAGTGACGTAAACTCAGCTAATTTATGGACATGGATAGGTATGATCATTGCGACTATTATCGCTGTGCTTGTAGCCATCATTACGGTTAACCGTATTATTAAGCCATTAGCGGAAGTAAATCGTATTCTAGATATTGTTGCCAGTGGTGATATGACTCAACGCTTAGATGACAGCGCAAAAGATGAATTTGGTGAATTATCGAAAAGTTGTAATACCTTAATTGATAGTTTACGTAGCTTAATCACCGGTATTATTTCACGTTCAACACAACTTGCAGCCGCTTCTGAGCAAACCTCAACAATTACCGGTGAATCAAGCAAAGCAATCAGTAATCAGCAAGCGCAAGTAGAGCAAGCAGCAACCGCAACCACTGAAATGAGCAGCACATCACAAACAGTGAGTAATAGTGCACAACAAGCACTGAGCGAAATTAAAAATGCCGATAAAGAAGCGGAGCGCGTTAAAGGTATTTCAAATCAAAATAAAGCAACCATTGAGCAACTCGCCTACGAGGTAGACGAAGCATCAAGTGTTATCAATAAACTACACAAAGATAGCGCATCAATTGGTAGTATTTTAGATGTTATTCGCGGTATTGCGGAGCAAACTAACTTACTTGCACTTAATGCGGCTATTGAGGCTGCGCGTGCCGGCGAGCAAGGCAGAGGCTTTGCTGTGGTAGCTGATGAAGTAAGATCACTTGCAAGTAAAACACAAGAGTCGACCCAAGAAATTCAATCTATGATTGAGTCACTACAGTCGGGCGCTGAAGAAGCGGTTAAAGCTATGGAAAAAGGTAAAGAACGCGCGGTTTCGTGTGTTGAGCAAAGTGACTTAGCCAATAGTGCACTGGATTCAATTACCCTTGCAGTATCACAAGCGCATAATGTCAGTGAAGAGATATCAACAGCAGCACAAGAGCAACAACAAGTATCACAAGAGATCAGTGAGCGCTTAGAGTCTATTGTTGCTATTGCCGAGCAAACAGCAGAAGGCGCTGTACAAACGAATATTTCAAGTTCAGAAGTGGCTAAATTAGCCGAAGAGCTAAGAATATCAGTAGAGAACTTTAAAGTATAAATATCGCGCTGTAAGTAGCCTTAGAGCTACTTACAGCTCATACCCTAGTCAGTCACCGTAAAACCTCCTTCTTCCTCTTCAGGCATACTTAAATAGCTCATAACCGCACTCTAAATACACAATACCCAACGACTTAGCCCGTAAAATTATTTAATGCTCATACTTTTTATGTTTTTTAGTTATAAACAACTGATGCCATTATCTACGGAATAATTCGTGGTGCTTAACAAAAGCCAATTAGCGATTTAATTCAATGGGTATCATTACGGTGATATGGTTTCGGTGGATGATAGAGCAGATTTTAAAAACAAAAAACCCAGCATAAGCTGGGTTTTTACATTTCTGAAAGAAAACTAAATTACTTGATTTTAGCTTCTTTGAAAATCACATGTTTACGAGCCTTAGGATCGAATTTTTTGAT
Organism: Pseudoalteromonas sp. S4741; assembly: GCF_005886135.1. Classification (NCBI taxonomy): domain Bacteria; kingdom Pseudomonadati; phylum Pseudomonadota; class Gammaproteobacteria; order Alteromonadales; family Pseudoalteromonadaceae; genus Pseudoalteromonas; species Pseudoalteromonas sp. S4741. Next base: position 34,731 of record NZ_PNCN01000079.1, read on the forward strand.
TTCCATTTTTTCAGGCATGTTACGCTTGTTCTTGTCGGTAGTGTAGAAAAAACCAGTACCAGCAGTTGAAACTAAACGGATCTTATCGCGCATAATTCAGTTCCTTAAACTTTTTCGCCACGAGCACGGATTTCTGTAAGAACCGTGTCAATGCCTTTTTTATCGATAATACGCATACCTTTAGTAGTAGTGCGTAATGTTACAAAACGTTTTTCACTTTCAACCCAAAAACGGTGTGTTTGTAGGTTAGGTAGGAAACGACGTTTAGTCGCGTTTCTCGCGTGTGAACGGTGGTTACCAACCGCTGGACGCTTACCTGTAACTTGACATACTTTAGACATGTCTATATATCTCCAATAACTTCGCTCGAGCTTAATTTTCCCTAAGGCCATGTATTTGTGCCCTAGAGATAAATCGAAGGGCGCTCTTTATACAGCTTTTACAGGCAAAGATCAAATACTGATCTTATCCAACCAGCTCATGTGTAAATTTGATAGCGGCTAATTATAAAGATCGAATGCCCTTAGGGAAAGTAAAAACTGCATTTAAATTAAACTAATTTGCCAAAACGCACTAAACCGCTCATTTTTAGCACATATCTGTAAACGATAAACTCAAATCAGTCCCCGTTCGGCAAACGAAACACTACTTTCACCACCAATAATAATATGATCCAACACATTTATGTCGACTAATTGCAGTGCTTGGCACAATTTATTAGTAATGAGCTTATCGGCCTGACTCGGTTCTGCAATACCACTGGGGTGATTATGTGAAAAAATCACCGCCGCCGCATTATTTTTCAGTGCCGCCTTTACCACTTCACGCGGATATACACTGGCTGCGTTAATTGTGCCGTAAAATAATATTTCATCTTTTAATAAACGATTTTGACTATCAAGGTACAACACCATAAATACCTCTTGCTGCAATCCACGCATTTGCAGCGTTAAATAGTCATAAACGGCTTGTGGAGAGTTAAAAACGGCGTCGCGCACAAAGCCCTCTTGCATGTAACGCTGGCTTAGCTCAAGTACTGCTTGTAGCTGAACATATTTAGCCATTCCCAAGCCTTTTTGCGCACAAAATTCATCCATACTGGCATTAAACAAATTATGCAGGGTTTTATTTTCGTTAATCAAATGCTGCGCCAACTCTATGGCATTCATGCCGGGTAGGCCCGTGCGCAAAAATATAGCTAATAGTTCAGCATCAGAGAGTGCCTTTGCGCCCTTTTCTAGCAGTTTTTCTCGCGGGCGGAGCGAATTAGGTAATGACGTTAATTGCATGATTCATCCTTGAAAGATTACTGTACTGTATAACTGTAATGCAAAATCAAAAATTAGCGCGATAAAACGCATTTTATTTTAGCTGTCACGCTCAAAATTTGTTATTTTGGCCACCATATTTTATAAAATTGATGAACAACCATGATTAATTTAACAAATAAAAAAATAGTGCTGGGTATTAGCGGTGGAATTGCAGCGTATAAATGTGCTGAACTCGTAAGACGCTTAAAAGACCATGGTTGTGACGTTAAAGTTGTAATGACTGAATCAGCAAAACATTTTGTCACCCCGCTAACCATGCAAGCTGTGAGTGGTGAAATGGTGTCTGACTCGTTGCTAGACCCATCAGCCGAAGCCGCTATGGGGCACATTGAATTTGCAAAATGGGCTGATTTAATTTTAGTTGCCCCTGCCACCAGCAATATTATTGCGAAAATGGCCGCAGGGATTGCTGACGACTTGCTCACGACTTTATTACTGGCGACCCCCGCAAAAGTAGCCATAGCGCCGGCAATGAATCAGCAAATGTACGCACACCCTGCAACGCAAGCTAATTTAGCCACTTTAAAAGCACGCAACGTTGCTATATGGGGGCCAGGCAAAGGCGAGCAAGCTTGTGGTGATGTCGGTGCTGGGCGAATGCTTGAACCGCATGAGTTAGTGAGTTTATGCATTGAACCTGCGCAACCACAAATCTTAGCGGGTAAAACCATTACTATTACCGCAGGCCCAACCCGAGAGCCTCTCGATCCGGTGCGTTTTATATCAAACCACAGCTCAGGAAAAATGGGCTATGCACTAGCACAAGCTGCTTTATCATTTGGCGCGCAAGTTAACTTAATTTCAGGCCCGGTAACCATTACCGCGCCGCAAGGGGTTAATTTAATTAATATAGAAAGTGCCGAGCAGCTATTGCAAGAGTCTCTCAATTACGCCCCTCAATCTGACGCCTTTATTGGTTGCGCTGCTGTAGCCGATTACCGCGCAGCAAATATCGCCACGCAAAAAATGAAAAAACAAGGCGATGAACTCACTCTTAGCTTAGTTAAGAACCCAGACGTTATAGCAGCAGTAGCAAACCTTACACAAAGCCGCCCTTACACTGTCGGCTTTGCAGCAGAAACGCAAAATGTTGCTAACTACGCTAAAGGGAAACTAACCAATAAAAACCTCGATATGATTTGTGCTAACGACGTATCGAAAAGTGATTTGGGCTTTAATTCAGAGCGTAACGCACTCACTCTTTACTGGCAAAATGAACAACTCGATTTACCTGAGACCAGCAAAACAGAAATAGCCATCAAAGTGATCGAGCAGCTTGCCAAACGATTATAAAAAGGCTGGAAACAAACTGAATAAAACATTAACATGATGACGCCTTGTGACCTTTTAGTGTAATTTTACTTCGCTAATATAGTTTAATGCTTGCGCAGTACCAGAGCTTCACGTAATACGTGAAAATACCGCCTTACTGGTTATTGCCCGCAGCAGCACTAGGCCGGTAGCTGTGTTATCGCACATTGATGTAGAAAAAATAACTATTAAAAAAGGAATGTTCATGCCTGCGACAAAAAAAAGTAATCGCAAAGAGCAAATACTGCAAGCACTCGCACAAATGTTAGAAACCAGCCCTGGCCAGCGTATTACAACTGCCAAACTTGCCGCAGAAGTTGGCGTATCTGAAGCCGCTCTTTATCGCCACTTCCCGAGCAAAGCGCGGATGTTTGAAGGATTAATTGAGTTTATTGAAGATACCCTGCTATCACGTATTAATCTTATTTTAGATAACGAAAAAGAAAGCAAAGCACGCGTATACAATACCTTATTACTGTTGCTAACGTTTGCTGAGAAAAACCCTGGCATTACTCGTATATTAACAGGCGACGCTCTACAAGGAGAACAAGAGCGACTTCGTGAGCGTGTACAGGGCTTATTTGAAAAACTAGAAACCCAATTTAAACAAATTCTTAGAGAGCGTAAGCTACGTGAAGGTAAAAACTTCCAAAGCGATGAGTTAACCCTAGCTAACTTTTTGCTTGCCTACGTTGAAGGTAAAATGAATCAGTTTGTGCGCAGTAATTTTAGTGCTCGCCCAAGTGAGCAATTTGAAAAACAATGGCCAGAACTTCAAAAAATTTGGTTATAAGATTCGAAGTAATACCTTGTTAGTGATGCTAACAAGGTATTAAATTAACCACTTCCACTCTTATTTTTACCGATGCCAAACACCTCACATCCCGTGGCCCGAAAATCTAACCTTTCACCTTTCACCTTTCACCTTTCACCTTTCACCTTTCACCTTTCACCTTTCAACTGTTCCCTATTACCATTAAACATTCACGTCTCAACTTAAACCATTA
>NZ_PNCN01000008.1:0-8195 GCF_005886135.1 Pseudoalteromonas sp. S4741
AATTAGCCATTCACTTCGAAGGTAGGCTACAGGGCGTGCTATAATTTTAGCAATTTAGTCTGACCCAGAATTCTGAACGCCCTCAGTTAGTTGTCGCCTCAAGTTAAATTTTATGCCGCCCGCATTTCTTCTTTTTTCTCCGGATTTAAATTTACTTCATTTATCATTGACCAATCTCGTGACTTTCCTGACCAGCGACTTGGGTTATTCAATTTAGCAGCGTCGTTTACCTGCTGACGCTTGGCTAATATTTCTTTATCTAAACCTGAATGACGTTGGTTTGGCGTCACAAATTTTATACCACTGTGTAGATGCTCATTATTGTACCAATCAACGAACCCACTTACCCATTCTCTTGCTGCGCTTATATCTTCAAATGCCTTTTCTGGGTATTCTGGGCGATACTTTAACGTTTTAAATAGCGACTCAGAATACGGATTGTCATTACTTACTGATGGTCGACTAAATGATGGTACAATGCCTAACTCCTGTAATGTTGCCAACAATGTCGCGCCTTTCATTGGGCTACCATTATCTGAGTGCAACGTGACTTGCTCGCGCTTTATTTGCTCTCTACTGCAAATATCCTTCATTAAGTCTGCGGCTAATTCACTTAATTGTGTGTCGTAAACCTGCCAACCAACAACCTTTCGGCTAAAAATGTCCATCACTAAATATAAGTAGAAAAACTGCCCTTTTACGCTCGTTGGTAAATAGGTGATATCCCAAGTATATACTTCATTTGCACGCACGGCCTTGAATGCTCTTGGCTTTTTCATTGGCTTAGTTGGTTTCACTTTTTCTCGATGCGTTAATAAGTTATGTGCCTTCATAACCCGATAAAACGAACTTTCAGACGCTATCCATATGCCGTTATCAAGCAGTTTAGGGACTATTTTACTGGCCGGTAAATGCCCATATTCGGGTGAATTAACTGTATTAATAATGCGCTGCCGCTCTAACTCTGTGAGACGATTTGGCGCCCGTTTTTCCGTACTCGTTCGCTTGTCAGTCATATCATCTGCTTCAATCCAGCGCTGAACTGTTCTTAGTGTCAGCCCAAGTAACTCACATGCTTTTTCTTTCCTTGCCCCTGCATCCTGTGCGTTAGTAATAAGCGTTATTAATTCATGTCGCTCAGTTGGTGTTGTTAATCGTCCTCGCTGAAACCCCAGAGTGCATCCGCTTTTTTTTTGAGAACAAGCAGAGCGGCTGTTTCAGCTAAAGCTTTATCTTTACGATTCAGTTCTTTTTGCAGCTGTTTTATCTCTTGCTTGAGCTGTTTACTGTCTGATTTTACCGTTTTATTTGAAGGCGATGTAGCAAAGTCCTTCTTCCACTGTTGAATATGATGTGGGTAAAGCCCTTTATTACGGCAGTATTCATTCATCGCAGCCTCATCTAAACTTCCACACTCAATAATCGCGTTGAGTCTTTCTTCTAAACTCCAATCTTGTGGTCGTTTTTCTGCTGTCATTTGGCTACCCGTCTGGTGTGTTTCAAGTTGATGTTTTTTTGCTAGCGCTATCCAACGTTGAAGCGTTGAATAACCGACACCTAAATCATCTGCAATATCTTCTAGGCGGACATCATCACACTGAGATAATGCTTTTTCAACCGCTTGAACTTTAAATTCTTGTGTAAATCGACGTCTCATTTTATCTGCCTCTACTAAATATTAGAGGCGACAACTATCCTGACACAGGGGGAAACACATACAGGTCAAATCACTATAAAACCTTTGGTTCAGGTGTTAGAAGATTTTAAAGTTGATGATACTAGCGCTTTTAATTCGATTGCTTTGTGGGAAAACAGAGCATTGAATATTGCTAAACATGGCACTATTCACTTTGGCGATGACACTTGGATAAGCTATGAAGAAACGCAAAGAAATGTGAATTTTAAAGGTGTTGATGAATTAGCATATCAAATTCGAATTTATTCACTAATTAAACTCACACATGGTGATGTTGTAGGCGGTAAACCTCTAAAAATCTCTACACTTCAAAATGATGTAACGTATCTAAATTTAATTGCAGCCTTCTTAAGACAAAGAGGTTATCACTCATTTCATGAGTTGGAGTTCAAATCTGACTTAGTTATTAGGAATCTCATAAAAGACTATTTATATGAAGTCGGGAAAATAGCTATTTACAGACAATCACACTCATTTACTAAACTATTTGACGTGCAACGAAGCTTTCGTCTTTTTGGCCCTAAGGTGTGTAGTGTTTTTATTGATGTGCTTAACCAACTAAACGAGTTACACCATCCGAGACCAGTCACTTATTCGCACCCTGTCATTCCTACTAAAGTAATGAAAAAAATTCTGAAGTTTGCAGAAAAAATAGTTGAAAACTCTAAGGATAAGATAGAACGATGGCTAGAATTAAATGCACGCTTAATAGATAGTTTACATGAAGGCTCCATTGAACCACCGCCCAAAATGAATACAGGTGAGCTAATAGCAAAACATGTAAGAAACTTACCCAATGAAGAGGAATTCATTCAATTATCCGAAGAATTAGAAGATTTAAAATTAGCCACATACATTAATATCTTGGCCTATACAGGTATGAGATATAACGAAGTACTTACATGCAAGGTTGGCTGTGCCAATTACAAAGATGATATTTATTACATTACGGCAATTATGACCAAAACCGACAACAGTAAGGTTGAGATGGAATGGTTTTCAAACGCTGAAGTACATGAGTGTGTTGGTATTTACGAAAAATATGTGATCGGTATGCAAGAAAGGGCAAAAGCTGTACTTTCTTCATGCAGAGCCAATATAACAAGTAGTCAAGCACACAATTTGAAAGAAGGGTTAGAAAGAAACCGTCTTTTCGGGGTTTCACATAGTAGCTGTAGTGTTAGTTTTAGCGATACTGGGCGATTCACAAAATTTGAGGTTAAAAACAGTGAAAACATTGAGCTTTTTGACTTAACTCTAGACGATGATGATATAGCAGAGCTTGAACGCCTTGAATCTAACTACAAAGAAGTTAGAGGAGAGAATAGAGGTGTCCCATACGAAGAAGGCGATACGTTTAGATTAACCGCTCACATGTTTCGACATACGTTGGCCTACTTTGTCATTGCCAATAAATTAGGTGAGCTTGATGATATTAGATATCAATTTAAACATTTAACTAGCCTAATGACGTTTGTTTATACTCGAAGAGCATTTTTGGCCTCAACAACTTTAATTAAAACTACTGAAGAGTTTAATGAGATTTTAATTGACCGTGTTGCAGAAGAGTTAATAGATGAAGCCGAGTCACAATCACTTAAAGGTGGTGCTGGTGAGCAAATTAATAAAACATCTAAAGATCTGATAATAGGTATTACTGATAGTCAAAGTAAAGATTCGACTGTGATTAAGCAGATCCATTTCAGTTCAATTGAAGAACTGAAAAAATTTCTCGTCAAAAATATTAAAAACATACGTGGCTTACCTACGGGGTACTGCACTGCGGGAGAAGCTTGCAAGATAAAAGGAGCAGGAATCCCTAGTGGCTGTGTGTATTGTGGTAGTAAAATCATTACCAAACGCCACAAGGTCAATTGGCAAATAATAAAAAAAGAAGCAACGCAGAAACTAGAGGCATATGCGGCATTAACCAAAGAAGAGCAAGAAGATTACGAGCTATTTGCTATTCACTGGAAAAATAATATAGCAGCAGCTGACTATGTATTAGATGAAGGCAAAGCGCATACAAACCAAGGAGAACAAGCATGAGTAGCGCATACGATGATATAAAACGTGCTTTTGAAGAGATGAAATCTGATGGCAGCAAGATAACCAAAAATGCAGTAGCAACGAGAGCTAAAAGAAATATTGCAAATCTATCTAAAGAAGAAGAAAAATGGGTAAAGTTACGAGAAAATATTGAAAAAGCTCAATTAACTTGGGAAGAAAAAAATAAAGATAATTTAATAAAACAACTCAGAACAAAGGTAGCCGAACTAAAAAGCAAGCTTGCTAAAGAAAAGCAAAAAAACGAGATTGACCCTAAGGAAATCGATAAGGATTTTGAAAAGCTACTGGTGCGATTACAAGAAATGTACGCTGAAATAGATAAGCTCAAACTGATTAATGCTGATTTAAAAAATCAACTTCAGCACTCAGGGCAACATACAGAAATAAGAGTGGATACGTCTACTGGTGAAATTATTGAATTAGTTTCAACGAAACAATAGATTAGATGTAGTAGCTCATATCTCATCTTACAGTTTTGTTGATTAGGTTTAGACTTCACCTGACAGGCAGCAAGAGCGAACAAGAGACGGTCAGAGTGATCTGGATATGTGAACTTAATTCTACAAAGCGGACGCTTAGCGACCCCGTTCATGCAATAAAATTGAGTTTAGGCAATCCGCATTAATTGTATAATGATGTCTCTGCTTCTAAAGAGTATGTTTATGAGAACCATTGGAAAACTGGCAAAAGATTTAGATATCAATGTTGAAACGATCCGCTTTTATGAGCGCCAAGGTTTAATAGAGCAGCCTCCAAAACCCGAATCAGGTTATCGAAAGTATGACGAGACACACGCTAATCAACTCAAATTTATTCTGAAAGCTAAAGCATTAGGGTTTACGCTGAAAGAAATTGAATCACTGATGTCACTAAGTAGCAGTTGCGCTGATATAGAATCGATGGGATTGCAAAAACTTAATCTCATCCGTAATAAAATTGCTGATTTACAGCGGTTAGAGAAAGTAATTCAAGATATGACAGATTCTTGCAAGGCCAATCAAGACCCTCAATCCTGCCCGGTAATAAATTCACTTAAATAGCTATTGACCCCGTACTTATGTACGGAGTTTATACTACCTTAAAAATTGAGGTGGATAGTTATGATCAATAAAATTCTAGATAAAGTAGGTTCTGGTGGCGTTTGGCTAGCCGCCCTTAGTTGCACAGCATGTTTTCCTGCGCTCGGCTCATTGGCATCTGCGCTTGGGTTAGGTTTTCTTTCACATTTTGAAGGGATAGCGGTGAACACCTTATTGCCATTATTTGCTTCACTAGCGTTGTTAGTTAATTTCTATAATTGGTATCAACATCGAGAGTCATTAAGAGGCATTTTAAGTGTCATTGGCCCAATTGCAGTATTGCTGACCCTTTATCCTTTATGGCAATACGACTGGAGCACTTACTTATTTTACTTTGGGATCATTTGGATGGTCGTAATGTCTATTTTAGATATTGTTAAGCCCATTAAGGAACCAGTATGCAAGGTATAGAATTAAAATCTAAGATAACTTGCCCTGAATGTGGATTTAGCAAAGTTGAAACCATGCCTACAAACGCTTGCCAATGGTATTACGAATGCGAAAGCTGTAAAGCACTACTTAAACCGTTCAAAGGTGATTGTTGCGTTTACTGCTCTTATGGAACAGTTAAGTGTCCTCCTATTCAAGAAGGCAATGCATGTTGCTCAGGTAAGTAGCCTAGTATTCGGTGGTTCTGTGCCAACCAAGTAATATCTTAAATGCGATTGCGATTAACACTAAACCACCAAATAGTTCAGCTTTAGACTCCAGCCATACGCCACTTCTTTCGCCGATATTCACACCAATCTAGCTAAAGGCAAACGTCGTGACGCCTATTATCAAGCAAGCTACGGCTATGTCTACCTCAAGCAATGTGATTGCATAACCTGCCGCCATTGCATCAATACTGGCGGCAATAGCAAGAACAAATAGCACACGATGAGTAACATTAGCAATATCTTCTTCAATTCCTTCAGATTGGGACTCATAAATCATTTTTGCCACCGATAAATAATAGCAAAATAAAAGCTATCCAAGGTGCATAATCTTCAATCCAAGATGATCATCCTTTACCGCTGTAATAGCCTAAAAGAGGTATAAAGCCTTGGAAAAATCCAAAATAAGCAACGGCTTTAATAAAGAGTTTTTCAGCATTTGCTACTTTTTTAGAACCTAAGCCTATGGATACTGCAAACACGTCCATACTGAGTGCTATAGCTAATACAAATACTTCAAACAAATCGATTAAACCTGAATAAAATTGTTATAAGATTACGTGACGTATAATTAGTTACTTGACTGATGTTAAACACCTAAGGTTTGCTGACAGTTGCTCAATTATCGAAGCCTTATTTTTACACCAAATTTCAGCCAGATATTCAGTAACAGTGCCAACACTTGAAGGAAACAGAATATTCCCCGCCACTTTGGCGAAAGGGCCATCAGTTTCGAGTAAAATCCTATCTTGAGGTATCCACGATATTACTTTTTTAGCTCTGGCTGAAGTAAGCATGGCTGGCCCAATAGAAAAGAAACAGCCTAGCTCGACGGCTTCTAGAACTTGCTTCTTAGTACCTAAAAACCAATGAAGAATAGAAGTACCAGCATTGGGGTATAACTTAAGTTGTTCAAGTACTTCACCTGTCGCATTAAGACTATGGATAGTTAGTATTTTGTTATCAAAGTCTTCACATTTTTTCAAAATATGCGTGAAAACCTCTAATTGATCATCAAAGTAATCAGCATAACCTTTTGAGCCATCCAGCCCAATTTCTCCAATATATCTAGTTCTATCAACTAGCTTATCGAATAGAGGTAGTTCATTTTTCCTTAAATGAGCAAGTTGAGGGTGCAGACCCAAAGCCGTTTTACAGTGTTTTATGTCACTTGTTAACTGGACAGTACCTTCAAAAGCTGACGGCACCGTAGTTACTGATAGCACGTAATAATTACTGCTTTTTATGTCGTTCAATACCTCTTGATAATCTGGATATAAATCAACATGGCAATGAAGATCCATCATGATGATTTATCCGCTTGGAGAAATAATTCAACCTCTGCTAATCCTCGCTTAATAGTTGATTCTAGTTTTTCTCGTATATCTTTATCTTGTGGTATTGGTCCTGACTTTCGAAGCCAAGAACGATAATTGTCAGTCTGTTTCAACCGGATAATGGCAGTTTGAACCGCTTGGAGATCATCGCGAGTATCTTTTTCTTTAATAAGACCTCTCAACCGCTTTGTCTTGTATGGCGCATCTTGTGTAAAACCAGCATGAAAAACTGACGCTCTTCGAATAAGGCAAGGTACACAATGCCCACACTGTTTATGCTCTCTGTGCCAATGACTACAAGAAACACTCAGAGGAACTGCTTTTCTAATTGCGTCTTGATCAACACATTCCGCTAACATTTCACCTTTAGTTTTGAATTGATAGGGGTTTACAAATTTGACATGAAACCCAGTGTCTCTAAGCAAAGATTCAAGCCTGCTTAGAAAATTAGGATGAGTAGTTCTAGTACTATGGCTACCAATCCGTCTTCTGGTAAGCGGTGGATTTATAGAAATATAGCCATTCTCAGGGACGACAATAGTTTCAATACTGCTATCGCAATTAGCATTTCTTAAGGCTGATATACCAAGTACCGCCATAGCTAGGAAGTTGAAGCTTCTTCCCCTCATGCTAATGTCAGTTTTACCTTCTAACTGCTTGATAATATGAGGAGACATTGAATAGGACAATTCGCCGAATGGCGGGGACAATAAATGCTTAATATCTTCCTGTTTTGCGCCATCACCACGATAAGCGTGACTAACCAAAAGCGGTTTTAAGGCTGACTCTCCGTTTAAAATGTCAATTGCACCAACTGCGCTATCAAGACCTCCTGAAAAAAGGCAGACTGAGTTGAGTCCAATTAATGATTTTGCTTTTGCTTTCGCTTGCTCACTTGTTTTAGGAGTCGGCATCGGCATAGTTGTTTTTTCAAAAGTAAACTGCCATTGATCGCCCGTTAGAAAGTTGAGCAAAGAACTTAGTTCAGGCTCAACAGTATTCCACATATCCTCATCGGTAACAGGAACATGTAAATGCATTTTTCTAGCCCATGCATTTTCTGCATTATCCCTCAATTCAAATGTATCAGCGGCGGTAACAGCGGTTGCAATTGTTATCAGATCTATTGCATCAGCATCTACATTCAATCCCAAATCACGAACTGTTTGTAGTAGTTGTTTTGACACTAAGCTGTGCTTAGTGATGTCATTTTGATGCGTATGGAACATCTGGACAGGATGACAATCATTAGGGGCTGTTGATCTTTGTAGTACATATATCAATCAGCCCACATTGGTAGCCACATCATAGTAAATGCTAAAGCGAGCATTGAATGATAATTTCGTTCAAGCTATTT
>NZ_PNCN01000080.1:0-24075 GCF_005886135.1 Pseudoalteromonas sp. S4741
TGTGGTTAACATCGCAAGGTTTTTTTATCGAAATTAGGTGTTTTGCTCGAGACCCGTTGCACGTCGCTCTTTACCTTTCGCTTTGACCTTTAAAAAAGACGCGGAATAAATCCGCTGCTACACCAGTCAATCTTAACCCGCTGCTACACCAATCAACCTTAACCCGCTTCTCGCAGCCCGTCGCCCGTTACCCGTTACCCGTTACCCGTTACCCGTTACCCGTTACCATTGTTGTGATTCAATATCTTTATTATCTACGCTCATTTCTATTTGTTTGTTAAGTAAGTTAATTAATAAAATACTGCGCATGTCGCCATTGGGCTCTTTGTAAATTGCTTGAATACCTTTAAAAGAATCGTTATTAACGCTCACTACATCACCCGCTTTTGGCATCGTTGACTCAACAGTTTGTGAACATTCACTTTGTAATTGTTCAATTAAACTTATGGGTACCACTTGATAACTCGCACCATAAGACACAAACCCACCAATACCGCGGGTATTTTTTACAGCAGAAAAGTTACCGCTTTTTAATTCAAGGCGAACAAATAAGTAATTAGGAAACAAAGCTAACTGCTTAACAGTGCGACGACCTTTAATGAGCTTTTCTGTTGTTAATTTGGGGTAAAATGCCTCAATCCCTTGGTTGGTTAAATTAGCTTTTGCCCTTTCCTCTTGTCGTGGCTTACACATAACTAAATACCAATTTTCCATACTATATCCTGTAACCTTAGCTTAACGAGCAATCGTCAGCATTTATCTAACCGAACGCACTATTGTAAACTACTCACAGACTTGATGCGAGGTAGATAGTTAGGTTCGAGAAATTTAAAAACCTTGCGGTTAACATACGCATCGCAAGGTTTTTTATGCCTGTAGCAGCGGGTTCACCCCGCGTCAGTATTAGGCTTTAGGGTTTAGGCGCGTAACTCGTCGCTCGTAACGTATCGGAGTTTTTCAAGGGGAAACACAAGAGAAAAGTGTGACTTTTTATTGAATGTTAGATTTTTTCAATAAAACAAATAGAAAAGTGATCGCGGTAGGAGTGAGCATTACAAACCAATGAACTGGTTTTACGGGTGAAGTCGATTGATAGGTATAGTGTGGTGTTTATGCGTAAAAGCCCCAATGTCACTTATGTAAAATATCAATGTTTTTACATGATGGCCGTTTTTAATGGCCTAACTCAATAAGGAATGGCGAATACGATAAATATTCATATTATGTAAGTGAAGCTTTATGAGGCAGGCGCGGCAAGCCATCGCTTGAGAGATTGAATAAACATGACCACCCAAATCGGCAACCATGCCGCCATTAAAATTCGGACCCCTTTAACGTTAAATCTTCAAACACTACCCTAAAATCATTTTCATTGGTTATCTGTCGTGAAATTTTGTGCTCAAAATAGAGTCTTTGCTTAAGGTTTTACCGCATAATTTATTGATGCATTGTTTTATTTTCTCCCAGCGATTTGCCCCTTTATTTCGTCAGTTAAACGTTTACAAAACACCTAATCAAGTGCATAAAAAAGACTTGGAACTTTCGCCCCAAGCCTTTCATTAAAACTGTCACCTATTTCAGAACGTGACAGAAATCGTTATATAACAGTGATAACCGTATTTAGATCATCGGTTAACTAATCTGCGGGTAAAAGCGAATACAATTAAAATTAAACTGAACCAGCCTAAGCTACCACTATCACTATCATTATCACTAGAGTCTTCAACGGGTTTTTCAACAACAGGTGCAGCCACTACATTAATGCTAAATTGTTCTGTTACAGGCTGTGAAATTTCACCATCGGTAACAGATACGGCAATAGTTACCGTACCAATATGTGCATCACCAGGCGTACCTGAAAAAGTTCTAGTGTCTGCTTCAAAACTCAACCAGCTTGGCAACTCTGTACCATCTTCTAATGTTGCAGAATAAGTCAGCTCATCGCCTTCATCAGCATCAGTAAAAGTTTGCGCATCAAAGGTAAAGCTATACGCAAGACCCGATTGTGCTTCCTGATCTGGAATTGCTATGTTGACTACGGGCGCCCTGTTCTTTTGAATAACAACAACTTGTGCACTCGCATTAACAGTTTCGTCATTAGCTAGCTCAACCACTACTGTTACCGTTTGCTCGGCAATATCGACAGGCCAAATTATCTGACCAGCTTGAGCAGCCAATTCAGTTGCAAGATTTAATTGACCACTAGCATGAACTAGTTTGACATTTAGCCCATCATTTTGGTCTAGTCCTGCAACATCCCAAGAAACTCTTAAGTTTTCACCATTAAAGACAACGTTTTCAGTGTTGATTAAAATACTTGGTACTATGTCAACGACGACATCAAACATTACTTGTTTACTATCGATTGTAATATCAAAAGATTGAGCTTCAACATTTTCGCCTGAAACGTCTAAACGATATAAACCTAAAGGCAAACCGTTAAAGGCAAATCGTCCGGCAAGATCGCTTAAAGTGGTGTTAACTAAATCAACCTGCATACCTTCAGCCGTGAATAGTGATAAATCTACATTAGCTACTGCATGGCTGTTAGCAGAAACAAATCCAGTAAGGCTTGCTTGGTGTGTATTAATTACAACACTTTCAGCAGTGCTGATTTGATCATCGTCTGTTATGACAAAAACACTATAGTAGTAAATCGTATCTCTAGATGCCGAAGTATCATTACATTCGTTAGCAACTTCACCACAAATCTTCAGGCCATCATTTGGACTTACAGGGAAATCATCTGTGCTTCTTACAGTGATCACTTCAGCAATATTTGGCAAGTTAGGTAATGTCCATGTAAGTTGAACATCGCTACCGTTTGAACTGGCTTGCAAATAGCTTATAGCCTGAACGGCCACAGCGGTTTCACCACTATATGTGGGCTCAACAATGGTATTGTCGATAACTGCGCGCACATCACTATTAACTTTAATAACAAAACGCTCATCGCTAGTTATTTCTTCGTAGTTTATGACTTCTAGTGTGCCACTTTCTGTTGTGCGTTTTACAAAGACTCTAGCATTAGGGAATTGCTTATAACGTTCAATTTCTACTTCAAACTCACTTGCGCGAGACAAGTAAAGCTTTTCAGACATAAGTGAGCGGCTGACATAGCTTACATCTTGTGCCATTTGCTCAGATAAAGGCATTAAACGAGCTGGTTCGTCAGTTTGCTTGTTTTTTACCGAAACAATACGAGCACCCTGCACGACGACCTGCGTATGAACTAAAGAGTTCATAGTAATAGCCGCTTTATTACTATTTCCTTTTACATTTTGCTCAGTAACACCTTCCTTACTGGCATTCAAATAAAATGCATTTTGTGCTTCTTGTGCAGTGCTATGAAGCTGTAACTCATCATTAGTAATACTGGCAAATCTGGTCATTGAACCACTGTTAGCATACGGGTTGTACGCCACAAAATCACCGTATTGGCTTTGCACTGTGCCTGTTTTTTTGAAGTCAACGACAAAATGCGGGATAGTGCTTAACGCATCGCCAGTAAATTCTAATTGGCTATAACTGCTTGGAAAGTTATTATCATGCGTTACAAGTACGGTAGTGTTGTTATATTTAATTAGTTGGGTTGCCACGATGGCATGACCACCTTTTACAGTGAAGTAGAACACCAGTGGGGATGCTTTATCATTAGTGAAGTGCTTAGCATAATAGCTACTTAGCTGCTCAACATTGCTAAAACGTGAGAAACTGGCACTACCGGCGCCACTATTTGCTCCGCTCCCCGAGTATGCGCCTTGGGTAACAAAGTAATAAGCAATTTGCGCCATACTTTGCACAATATCATTATTGTTCGTTGCAACATATTGACTCACGTCTTTAGGTAACGGTTTTGGTGTTTGCGTTTCACGGTATTGCCAATGGTCATTATAGAGTGCGGTAATTGTTTGCGCAGAGCTACCCTCAACAATTGAGCTACCCCAAGCTGATGCTTGTGCGCTGTTATTAAAGTTACTCGCCGCTGAAGTGGCTAATCCATAACACACTCCGCCGAAACTGCGATTTTCTCGAACACTTTTATCAATGCCGTCATATTTACCGACAATTTCATAGGCTTCATCTCTACGATGTTCAGGTAAAATAGGCGTGATACCATCAGCAACATTAAGTAAGGTACCATGCACTTCAAGTTGCTCGAGTGAACAGTTTCCTAACACCCAGCAAGCAATGCCTCCGTCAGCTAACATGGCATCACTCCAACCACCATTTTTAAAGGCATAACCATGTTGGTCAACATTAAATGAAGTACCATAAACACTCAAATTGTTTAAATCCTTTATAACTTCACACTGCTCAGCTAAACAAATAGACATGCTGGCATCTTTAAGTACATAAGGTGCATTATTCAGGGTGAAGTCTACTTTAAAAGCCTTCTTAGCAGCGTCAACTGAACATTCCCCTGGTAACTGCTGGTTACTATCTTGAACGATAAAGCTGTGCTGAGAACAAATATCCTCTAATGCACCACCACTTTTAGCAACTAGATCACGAAAATACACAGTAAAGGTATTTGAAACCTTGGCGCCACGTTTTTGATAAACTTTATCGGTTTCAAACTCAAAATTAAAAAGAGATTGCGCTTGGTTGAACCAGACATTGTCAATAGCAAAACCGGCGCGCTCTTCTGTTTCTATTGCAATACGGAAGCTAGCAATGTTCTCACCACTAATTTCAAAACGCTCAATACCATAGATGGAATCAAAACGCTTACCTAGAAGCTCGCCATTTTCGTTATACCAAGAAATAGCCGTTGAGCTGAGGTCATCAAAATAACCTGCATCAAGGGCAAACGTATTTACTGTTAAGGTTCTACTTGGATCCGCCGGGTCGACAAAATGCCCCTCAATAGCACCATTAAATCTTGGATAGCCCGATAACACCGGAGTAGTTGGGTTAGCACTATCTGAAGTGATAAATGGTGTATCTCCAGAGAAAATAATTCCTTTATCAGCATACTGGTCTGTTATGTAAGTGTTTGTAGCAAACTCTGAAAAGGTAATTATACCTTCCTGTGCCTCTGCCTGAACTTGGTTTTGTTTACTGAATTGTTGTTTTTGAATAGTTGGTGAAGAAGAATAAAACTCTTCACTATAAGCTTGTTGATTGGTCTGTGCGTTGGCCGAAGTGACTAAAAGACTATAAGCTAAGCAAGTTGACGCGAAAGTAACTTTATTACATTCCATAAATATTCCCTTTTATCAATAATGAAACACCCCTAAATAAAAACATGTAGTTAACTTTTATTTAACATCTTGGAGCCTAATTAGGATATATCAGTATACTTTTTACAGCAAGCGTCGACAGAATATTTAGTTTTTGAGGTTGGCTTGGGCTTCCCAGCTTTCGCATCTTATCGTGTGGGTATCTGAGGTTAATTATTCGCTTTTTAATCGTGGCAAAAAATTCAGCAACCGTATTATCATGATAATGCGGTTGACACCTGAAGCGACTAAGTGATTTTAATGATCAAAGCTTAATGAAAATAAGCGATCAAAGTTAATGCAATTGTGTGCTCTAAAGCTGGAGAGAATATGCAACTGTCAGATTTGATTGAGCTCTTGTTTGTTTAGCCCAACTGGTTAATTCGAGGTTCTAGGCTCAATGCCCATACCCCGTCGCTCGTAGCTCGTTACCCGATGCCTGTTACCCTTTAACCAACTTTTTCATATGCTCAGTAAACTCATCACCTAAACTTTCATGGCGCATGCTGTATTCTACAATGGCTTTTAAGTAACCTAGCTTATCGCCACAGTCGTGCGAGCGGCCACTCATGTGAAAGGCTTCCACCGTTTCTTGTTTCATTAGCTCATCAATTGAATCAGTTAACTGTATTTCGCCGCCTGCGCCAACCGGTGTTTTAGCAAGGAGTGGCCAAATAGTTTTACTCAGTACGTAGCGTCCTACCACCGCTAGATTAGAGGGGGCTTTGTCTGCATCCGGTTTTTCAACCATGGTTTTAATAGCTGCATTATTGCCAGGAGTGAGCTGCACACCATCGATATCAGCAATACCATATTTACTTACATCTTCTTGCGCTACAGGCTCCAACATAATTTGGCTTGCACGTGTCTCGCTAAAGCGCTTTAACATCGCTGCAAGATTCTCTGTCTTTTGGTCTGCCGTATAAGCATCTAAAATTACATCGGGTAACACCACAACAAAATCACTATCGCCAACTATTGGCTTGGCACATAAAATAGCGTGCCCTAAGCCTTTAGCCTCACCTTGGCGAACATGCATAATAGTAACATCCGCTGGGCAAATAGAGCGCACCTCATCTAGCAAGGTACGTTTTACACGTTTTTCAAGCGTGGCTTCTAACTCAAAACTGGTATCAAAATGGTTTTCAATGGCATTTTTAGAGCTATGTGTCACGAGCACAATTTCTTTAATACCCGCCGCCACACATTCATTTACTATGTATTGAATAAGCGGTTTATCAACCAAGGGGAGCATTTCTTTTGGAATTGCCTTAGTCATTGGCAACATACGGGTGCCTAAACCGGCAACAGGAATTACAGCTTTCAAGGGTAGTCCTTTAATTAAATCATTTTAATACTTTTTTAAATTACCAGCTAAATAATATATCTAAGCTGAACATTTTTAATCTTTTTTAAGTAATGTTTGAGTAAAACAACATCATCAAAAAAAGAAAAAGACCGAGTTCAAATTAGGATCGGTCTTTTTTAACGTTTAGTTATAACGTCTATTTTTTTATATCTTAATCTAAGCTTTATTATTTGTTATAAAAATCTTTATACCAAGTAATAAACTCGGCAACACCTTTTTTAATACCAACTTTTGGCTTGTAACCTGTTGCTGCAAATAAATCTTGGGTATCTGCATAGGTTTGGTATACATCACCTGGCTGCATTTCACGAAAGTTCTTTTTAGCTTCAATACCAAGCTCATCTTCAATAGCTTTTACAAAGTCCATTAAACTAATAGGTGAACCATGGCCAATATTATAAACCGAATACGGCGCGGAGCTATTGGCAGGCGTTCCAGCCTCTACAGTCCACTCATCATTTCTGCCAGGTACTACATCTGCAATGCGTACAACACCTTCAACAATGTCATCTACATGGGTAAAATCACGCCACATATCGCCATTATTATTAATATCAATGGTATCGCCATCAAGTATTTTTTTAGTAAAAATAAATGGCGCCATATCTGGGCGGCCCCACGAGCCGTATACTGTAAAAAAGCGCAGCCCTGTAGTAGGAATATCATATAAATGAGAGTAGCTATGTGACATCAACTCATTCGCTTTTTTAGTCGCTGCGTATAATGAAACAGGATGATCAACCGAGTCTGATGTTTCAAATGGTACTTTAGCGTTTAAGCCATACACCGAGCTAGACGAGGCATAAATTAAATGCTTAACATTCGTTTGGCGACAACCCTCAAGAATATTCAGATGACCGACTAAGTTAGAATCAGCGTAAGCATGTGGGTTTTCAATTGAATAACGTACACCCGCTTGTGCCGCTAAATGAATTACACGGTCAAACTGCTCTTGCTCAAATAAATTAGCCATTGCTGGACGGTCTGCTAAATCAACCTTTTTGCACTCGAATTGCTCATGCTTTATACGATCAAGGCGTGCAAGTTTAAGGTTAACGTCATAGTAATCATTTAAGTTATCAATACCGACGACTTGGTGGCCTGCAGCAGTGAGCTTTTCTACAACCGCACTACCAATAAAGCCAGCTGCGCCTGTTACTAAATATTTCATTTTTATCCTTTTGAAGAAGTTCTAGGTTTTAGGCTACGCGAGCTTAGAGGTTTACCTAACGCCTAGTACCTTTGTTTTATAGGTTCGAGGCCCCTCGCTCGTAACCCAAAACATAAAATGCGCGGCACAAAGCCCCACCTACGTTTAATCCAAACACTGTGCTTGATTCATTCCTACCTAAAACCTAGCCCCTAAAGCCTATTTTTCAATCACTACCAAATAAATCGCGTGTATATACTTTGTCTGCAACATCACTAAGCTCATCAACCATACGATTAGAAATTACGACATCTGATATTTGCTTAAATTCGTTTAAGTCTTTAATTACACGTGAGTGATAAAATTCATTTTCTTCAAGTACCGGTTCGTACACAACAACTTCAATACCCTTGGCCTTAATACGCTTCATTATGCCTTGTATAGCAGAGGCTCTAAAATTATCAGAGCCGGTTTTCATAACTAAGCGATACACGCCTACAATATTAGGATTGCGTTTTATTATTGAATCAGCAATAAAGTCTTTACGAGTAGTGTTCGCGTCTACAATTGCACCAATAATGTTATTCGGTACATCTTGATAATTGGCACGTAGTTGTTTAGTGTCTTTTGGTAAACAATAACCACCATAACCAAACGATGGATTGTTATAGTGGCTACCTATACGAGGATCTAGCCCTACACCTTGTATAATTTGCTTTGAGTTTAAACCATGCGCTTCAGCGTAGCTATCAAGTTCATTAAAGTACGCCACGCGCATAGCTAAGTAGGTATTAGAAAAAAGCTTAATTGCCTCAGCTTCTGTTGAATCAGTAAATAGTACTTCAACGTCTTGCTTAATAGCCCCCTGTTTAAGTAAGTTTGCAAATATTGTTGCCCGCTCACTTTGCTCACCCACAACAATACGCGATGGATGCAAATTATCATAAAGCGCTTTGCCTTCACGCAAAAATTCAGGAGAGAATATTAAATTATCAACATTTAATTGCTTTTTAATATCAGCAGTGAAGCCTACCGGAATAGTCGACTTAATTACCATAACCGCATTAGGGTTATGCGTCATAGTATCTTTAATTACAGCCTCTACCGAGCTGGTATTAAAGTAGTTATTTTCTACATCATAATCAGTTGGTGTAGCAATAATGACATAGTCAGCATTTTTATACGCTGCAACTTTATCGGTAGTTGCTGTGAAATTTAACTCAGTACGAGTTAAAAATTCACTAATTTCGGTATCAACAATTGGAGATTGCTTATCATTTAAAAGTGCTATTTTTTGTTCATCAATATCGAGCGCAACAACTTCATTATGTTGTGCTAATAACATAGCGTTAGAGAGGCCAACATATCCTGTGCCAACTACTGCAATTTTCATTTTACTTCCAAATACTATTTGTTAAAAATACATTATAAAACAATTCAAATTCAAAACTAATAAAACGCGGATTCAAATCTGAAGTGCATAACGTTTAGGCGGCTTTAGCCGCCAAGTGATCCTGCATCAATTTTGCAGGCGTTTCAAATCCAAGTGTCTTCCTCGGACGATTATTAAGTTGCTCAAGTACTGGTATAACTTGCGCTGGTGTTACCGCCCTAAAATCTGTGCTCTTCGGCCAATACTGACGTAGTAATCCATTCGTGTTTTCATTCAATCCGCGCTCCCATGAGTGATAAGGGTGAGCAAAATAAACAGGAACACTTAAAGCCTCTGTGATTTGCTCGTGATAAGCGAACTTTTTTTCCATTGTCAGCCGTGATGGTATGAAGCGCTGACCTATATGGCCTTAATAGCTCTATTGTCGCCGCAGTGACGGCTTGTGCTGTTTTTCCTGCCACCTGAGTTGATACAATGAATTGGGTAACCCGCTCTACAATGGTAACAAGGACGCCTCGATGACCTTTGCCTATGACGGTATCTATTTCCCAATCTCCGATACGGCCTTTCTCATCAACTATTTGTGGGCGCTCTTCAATGCTAACGCGATTTTTTATTTGCCCTCGGTTTGTTTTACCATGACTGCGCTTGTGATATTTCTTACCGTATCGGCGCAGGTGTAGGTATAACTCACCACCTGCTTTTTTATCTTCCCAGATATACAGATAAATGCATTCATGGCTGACAGACCGTTCACTTTCTTTGCGTAACCATCCCGTTATTTGTTCAGGACTCCACTTCTCATTAAGCTTCTGGGTAATTAAAGCTATCATTTTAGGTGTCATCTTAAGCGGTTTTCTTGCACTTCTTCGGCGAAACAAAGCCCGCTCATGAGCTTGTTTGTGTCTGCAACCTCGCTTACCTGTATTTCTAGAAAGCTCTCTTGAAATCGTAGATTGCGATAAATTAGTTAGCTCAGCAATACTTTGTTGCGTAAAACCGCTTTTCTTTAGAACGGCGATCTGGCACCTTTGCGCATAGGTCAGTTGTTTGTAATGTCTCATTGTAAAATCTCTTGCCGGAGAAAAAGCAGTTAGCTTATGAGCAACTGACCACTTAATCTAGCCAAAACAAGTTATGCACTTACAATTTGAATCTAGGATATTAAATATAACTGATAAAGTCTTTTAGCTTCTTTCCTTTTACTCTAACACTTTGCGTGCTGTAGTAATTACAAATAATATTACCATTAAAATACTTCAAGAACTCTTGCTCTAAGAGCTCTTTCAAACTGACTGTTATTTCATGTTCGATATAAACATCTAGCTGACCTAAAACCTTTTGCTCACAACGATAGGCAAGCTCAACGCCATGTTGAAGAGCTAAGTTTTTAAAAACATAATAAAGCGTGAGAGATGGATAAAAAGTATTGTTTTGCCCCAAAATATTTGCACCAACTCTACCTGTCACTTCCTCAAGCACTTTATGCTCACGGCCACATGGACACTTTTCTTGACTAAGCTTAATAAAATCACCAAGCTCATATCTAATTGTTGGGAAAGAACGAGCGACCAAATTAGTAACGATTGCTCTTCCATCAATAACTTCTACGACCGATGTTTCTTCGTTCAGGTGCATTCTCCCTTCAGGACATTCAAAAGCAATTATACCTGATTCCGCAGCACCATATTCACTAACAATCTTACAGCCAAAGGCCTTAATTGTTTCTTTATGGTAATATGAGTAGATCTTTTCAGAGGTCCCTTTAATTAAGGCTAAATTTTCGACCTTAGTTCCATTTTTATTCGCAAGTTTTGCGACCTCATAAATCATAGAACTATACCCTTCAAGGTACTTAGCGTTTCTGCACTTTTTCAAGAAAGTTGCTAGCTCTTTATCTGAATACGAGAAAATCCTAAACCGATTTACTAACACATCAAATAATTTAATTTTAAATTGTTGGAAAGAGCTAAAGTTAAATCCCCAAAAATAACCACTACGCTCCCAAGGGCTTACGTTAAACCAACTAAGTCCTCTATTAATTGAAGCTCTATTATAAGAGTCCCATACTTCATCTTTATAAAATGTCAGCGCCTCTCCAGTAGAACCTGATGTTTCAGAGAAAAAAAGCTTTTTAAACTTAAAACTATTAATTGAGTGAATCTCCTTATTCTCTTCAATTAACGTTCTTTTACTCAGCAGTGGTAACAGCGCTAAATCATTAACCTTAAATTCATTTAAGGTAGGGTTAATATTATTTGAGGTAAAAACTTTTCTATAGTACGGTGAATTCTGATAACAAAAAACCATTAACTCTTGTAAGCGTTTATTTTGTAATTTGTCTAACTCTTTTCTGCTTGCAAACTCTGTATTTTTTAATTCTTTATAGCAAGTATTCATTGAAGGGTTTCGCTTAAGGGAACCCAGCTTGTATATTATCTTATTTAACATATTAGAGCTCATTTTTAAAACTTCTAAATAAATACAACATTACTGTATTACCCTAACAGCTATACGGTGACATATATTTTGTTGTATGCAGGTTAGTAAAAGCTTTATTGAAACTTTTTTAGTATTATACTGTCTCCTGGTTTAAATTAATATCAACTCGGTAATTCATCACTTAATCTAAACTTTACTCAATGCTTTATCATAAAATAACGACTACCTAGTAAGAGCATTTAACCGGTAGAATATAGGTAACACCTGTATTTTTACCTATCACTAAACAAAGAACGAATCCTAGAAGAAGCTTTAAGCACCCTTTGATAATTAACATCTAGAAACCTATATATACTTACCCAAATAGACGAAGTAACGTGCGATTCAAACTCAATATTATTTTTTAAAAGGCTGTGCTCTAAAAATATTGCTAACCGCTTTCTTTTGTAAGTTTGTAAAGGCAATGGTTTATTTGGAGAGGCTTTATACCATCCTTTTAATAGACCGGTTGGGTAAAGCCAATTATTTATATGTTCATCAAAAAGCCGCTCCTCGCCTACATATAACTTTTCTATTGGCCGTTTTGGTATAAAGGAGCCATTAGTTTCGGTAAATTTGCTTTTATCAAAAAGAAAAAAATCATAATCCTCACGAATATTAACAATAAAGAAACAAGTGGGAACAATCTTGCCATGAAATTTTTGTTGAAAGTCACCATAAATAAAAGGTAAAGAATGATCGTATTCGTTATTAATGAAGTCAAATAACTGCATTTTATAATAACTACTTATATGACTGGTAAAAATCGTATCATTTATAAAACATATAGTAGCATTTCGACCGTATTTAAACTTAATTAATTCTAAGCCATAGTAATACCCACTAAATTCAAATAGGCTATTTAATTTACTTTGAGAAATGAAGTTTCCGCTAGGCATACATAATTTTTTTGCCGTGTTAATAACATTAACACTTTCAATTATCGCTAGATGTGATTTAAATAATTTTTTTATTCTTTGTTCAAGCTGACTAATATCTGATCCCGAGCAATAAGTAACACACACTATATGTATTAAATTACATTTACTTTTATCAGATTTATGCTCCCTATTCACATGGTTTCCCTTCTAAAATCCTAAAATAATTTTTGTTTAGTATAATTGCAGTACAGACCCAAGGAACGGGGTTACCGATTGAGCCTAATACAAAAAGGTAAAATAAAAAAGTAATTAAAATAGGCCTTTTCAAAGAAGTTTTTTTCAATTCAAGAAATAGCTTTTTTAATGCAAAACATAACACTGTGACTCCAATGATCCCCATATCTAATGCTACTGAAGCAACAAAGGATGTTGGTCTAACACTTGAATAATGGCCGTTATTAACAGAAGAGAAGTAACTTATATTTGAAGCACTTACACCACTTTGATTTAATGCTTGAACTGAAGTGACCTCCCAATAACCAACCCCCCCACCAAAAACATTTTCAAAACCATATAAATACGATGAGTAGACAGATATCCCTCTAAATCCCGATGTATTTGCAAATAGCGTTACAAAGTCATTAAAACTTGCTGTAGAAAGCACCTGTTTAAAGATATGAAGAGAGCGGATATTCGCAATATCAATAGTGTTTAAATACGCACCACCTCCAAAGACTCCAACTACAAAAACACCTAAAGATACTCTACGATAAATCATACTGTAAAGTACTATTAAAAATAATAAAGCGGTAGCCGAGCGGATAAAAAACAGCACAAAAAACAAAGAAAATAAATCATAATACTTCACTTTACAGGCAGGAATACTATATCTAAATACTGCGTAAATAAATATGAACTCGATCCCAGCCCTAGAGGGTTCAGAAGACATCAAAGATATACCTCTTCCGTGCCCCATAACATCTATCCCTCCTCGAGCCATAAGGAAATCCATAATAACATCAAGCCTTAGAACTGTGGCCAACCCTGAAAACTGAAGACACCCTAGCACTATTAAAAAGTAGAATACCTTCCTTAAGACATAGACTAATTTCCACAATTGAGTTTGATTTAAATTTAATATTATATAAAAAAGTAAGAATGCATTAAGGTAGGCAAATAACGACCGGACAATTTCAAAAGAGAAGTAACCATGAAAAAAAACACCATACACGCAAGAGGCTAACATACAGATAATAAATAAAAGCTGCCCGCTATAAACCCTTAGAGGCTGAGTGAAAGTGTATAACAAACCATAAGGAAATATTTCTGCTTTGAGTAATGAGAATGTTATAGAGGGAAAAAAGATTAAAACAGAAAAAAAATATTTCATTTAAATTCCTTTCTAACCTTATTCTCCCAATACTTAAAAGGAAATAACATCATCATAGCTTTTCGTTTCCCGCGCTTAAATACATCTCCCCCCCCTTGAATAGGATGTTTTAAACAATTAAAGTAAGGGTTCTCTGCTCTAACATTTATTGGCGGTAGGATTCTGATGTACTCTTTTTGAACCGCTTTTAGGGAGTAGCCCAACGAAAGCTGATCACGCTTTACCCCTCTGTTAAACTCTTTCCACCACGCTTCCATAGCAACCTGAACCTCTTTGCTGCTATGTTTCCTATATATAACATTTGCTTCAACAAGATATTGCTCCTGATAGCCATTTTCAAAGTAATACTTAATTTGGTTAATTGCATCATCAAAGCTTGCCTTATTGATTCTTTCCATCCATCGCAAGGCAGCTACTTCCTCTATAATTGAACTCCTAAAAGGATGATGGAAAGCGCCAAAGTCAGAGCCTTTAAAAACACTAAATAATTCTACAGAGGCTTTTTTTGCTAGTAAGTTTCCATCTATATATAAACTCTCATCATAGCCATCTAAAAACTTCCATGGAAAAAACTTCACATAACGGTTTTTTTGTACATGTGAGAGCTCGCTATGCAAATTACACGTAACAACCTTCCAAGGAGCTGGTGCATTACAATTTTTATCATCAGTAAATAAAATATAATCACAGCTATTTTCAACTTCAGGAGTTTGTATGGCGTCATAGCCTCCAAAAATAGCAGTATAAATACATCTTTTAGTCATACCTAAATTCCAGTTAATTATAAGGTCGCGACAACATGCAATTATGGCAGCTATCATCTGCTAGTTTTGTAGAGGCCAATTATATCACGAAGCGCTTTATTGAAAGTGCCGAAATTTGAAAAACCCTCAGCAAAGTTAACGATATCACTTTTATTTAATAGCTTATATTTTTTCTGTCTTAGAATGGCTTCTACTTGTTCATCATTTTCAACCAGGAAGCCACTAACACTGTCTTTTATTGACTCCCGCACACCAGCTTTTTTCCTACCAATCACTGGCACCCCTGTAGCTTGAGCTTCGATATAAACCAAACCAAACGACTCTTCATAATTACTTAAAAGCCAAAACAAATCAGCCCCTGAGTAATAATTTCTGAGCAGGCTTCTATCTACTTTACCAAGAAAAAAAACTCGATGTTGGAGCCCTTTTAAGTTGACCATCGACTTTAACTGAGTTAAATACGGCCCATCCCCTATTATAAACCACGAAAGACTCAACCCTTCATTTATCAATTTTTCAAATATATTCAGCTTGTTATTAAAGCCTTTTTTTTCATCTACCCTTGACACTGTGAGAATTACTTCATCACAATCCTGAAGATTAAAATTCGCTCTAAAATCAAAACATCTATCCTCCCTAAAAAAAAGTTTTTCATCATAACCAAAATATACTGGCTTTATT
The DNA here is from genome assembly GCF_005886135.1 of Pseudoalteromonas sp. S4741. Classification (NCBI taxonomy): domain Bacteria; kingdom Pseudomonadati; phylum Pseudomonadota; class Gammaproteobacteria; order Alteromonadales; family Pseudoalteromonadaceae; genus Pseudoalteromonas; species Pseudoalteromonas sp. S4741. Next base: position 15,335 of record NZ_PNCN01000080.1, read on the forward strand.
TTTTTATAGCAGTTCCTTGTTATGAATGGGTCGATTTTGGTTTTCATATAATTACCATGACTAAAAATATGACCTGCGTTTTGTAACCCCTTTGTAAAAAAAAATTTCCAGCAATAAATTCTATTTTTTAAGTTACTGTTTTTATATACAAACTCTGGTTCAGAACCGTGTAATATTGCTATAGACTTTTCATACTCACTTTTACTAAAGACTAAACCAGCAATATATATAGCAACAGGATCATTCAGAATAATTAAATCATAATCATCAAATTTACATTTTAATGAAAAACAAAAAGGCCAAAAACCCGGAAGACAATTAACATGTAGAGTTTCAATCTCATAGCTAGAAGGGCTTGATGTTAAAACACTAACGTCATGCCCAGTTTCCTTTATATAATCACAAATTTGTTTAGCAACAACACCTGTACCACCGCCTGAAGGATAAAACTCCTTAGAGAACACTAAAACTTTCATTTTTATCAATATTCCTAATAATTAAAAAGCGATGTAAATACTCAAAAGCCAATATGCAAGAACTGTGTATAGCAATATGCTGAAAGCTAGGCTCTTTAAAAAGAAAAATCACTGGAATAGTAATCAAATACAGAAAAGACGAGCTAATTAAAGTAGAAGTATAAAGTCTGCTTTTTTTCTGGGCCATTAAGTAACATAAACCTTGATAATAACTATGCGAGCGAACAAAGATCATTATGCCAAATAGATATGAATAAGCTGACATTGGCGATATATCTACACTCATTATCAACTGCAATAAGCCACTCAATTTATAAGGTATCAGAATAACAAGGAGCGCTATAAAAATAGCCCCTGTAAATACATAAGTACTATTTTTTCTATAATAGTTAAGATCAAAGTTAGAGCTTAATATAGGATAAATAGCTGATGAGAACGATGAGAAAATAGAAGATATAACATTACTTAACTTAACAGCAAGGTCAAAATACACTACTAATGAGGGATTAATTACATATCCAACTATCAAAATCGATGTTTTATCTTTAGCCATTGATAGAATATTAGAGAAAAATACACTTTTACTTTCATTGAATATTAATAAGGCTTCAGAAATTTTGAATGTTCTAAATGACACTTTAATTTTAAAAAAAGTAAAAACAAAAAGTAAAAAGCTAAATAAAAAAGGTATAAAAAAATTAATTAATGCGAGCTCATAAACTGTACTATCTTCATTTATGAGTAAAAATATTAAAATAAAACTACTTACTTTAGATAGGAAATGAAATAAAGTATATATATGAATTATTTGTTTACCATGATAATACCATCGAAGTGAAAATAAAGCCTCTAAAAGAATAAAGGATGTGATCAAGTACAAATAAGCATCTAACTGTAGAGTAATTAGCAAAACCAGTAAAATTACAAGTGAAATGATACACAATACAAATCTAAACATTACTGCGGCGATAAAAAAATTCTTTATCTCATTCTCTCCCTCAGATGCAGCTTTCCTTACTAATGTAATATCAGTACCAAATATAACAATAACTTGCAAATAACTAACAACAACCTGAGCAATTATTACCGTTCCGAATAAAACACTCCCAATTTTTTCAATAATAAATGGGTATGTAAAAAAAGGAAAAAAAAGGGCAAGAAGCTGTATGAAAGATAAGTTAAGAAAGTTACTTAATAATTTTGACTTCATATCAATTTAGCACTACTGAAGGTAAGACCCTTTGCATCTTTATCTGATAAAACAACCTCACCACTTATTGGCCAACCTATTGATAATATGGGGTCATTCCAAAGAATTGTCTTCTCTGACTCAGGGTTATAATAATCAGTACACTTATAGACAAACTCTGCCTCTTCACTCGTAACATAGAAGCCATGTGCAAAACCTTCTGGAACCCACAATTGACGTTTATTCTCGGCAGAGAGATAAACACCAACCCACTTCCCCAGGGTTGGAGAACCTTTTCGTATATCTACAGCAACATCATAAACTTCACCAGAAATAACTCGCACCAATTTACCTTGCGTATTTTTAGTTTGATAATGTAAACCACGTAAAATGCCTTGTTTAGACTTAGAGTGATTGTCTTGTACAAATTTTGTTGTTTTTTTAGTTACTTCTTCTTCAAATTTTTTTTGATTCCACGTTTCCATAAAAAAGCCACGTTCATCTCCAAACACAACAGGCTCAATTATCTTAACATCTGGTATTGCGGTATCGATTACTTTCATGTTTCAACCAACTCATATATATTGCTGAATATTGTTTAATGCTGCTTTCCAATCACTGGGCTGTATAGAAAAGTTTGTTGTTATTTTTGTACAATCTAATTTTGAATTAGCAGGACGCTTAGCTGGAGTAGGATAGTCACTTGTAGTAATTGAGTTGACTTTTACAAGCTCTTTTATCACCTTTTTCTCTTGTGCTACAGAAAATATTGAGACTGCAAATTTATTCCAACTTGTGTGTGGAATGCCTGAGAAATGGTATACTCCATACTCTGTACTACCATTATAAATAGTTTGTGAAATTGAAATAAGCGTTTTAGCTATATCACCTGCATATGTGGGGCCACCAAACTGGTCTCCGACAACGCCAAGATTATCGCGTGTTTGTGCTAACCGAAGCATAGTTTTTACAAAGTTATTACCAAACTCACTAAAAACCCAAGCTGTTCGCAAAATAATATGAGCATCGCACTCTTGTGCTACGCTTTGTTCCCCCGCTAACTTTGTCTTACCATAAACTCCTTGTGGATTGACTTCATCTGCTTCAGTGTACGACCCTTCTTTATCACCTGCAAAAACGTAGTCGGTTGATATATGAATAATAGCTGCATTTACACGAGCTGCTGCTTTAGCCAAATTTCTAGGTCCAAGGTTATTAATAGCATTTGCTAACTCAACCTCTTCTTCTGATTTATCAACCGCAGTATATGCCGCAGCATTAATTATAACGCTCGGCTTATATTCATTTACAATTTGACTAACTTTTTCAACATTAGTGATATCAAGCTCTTCACGACCTAATGCTAAAAAATCGATTGTATTCATATTGCTTAGTTGTAATACTAAATGCCTACCAACTTGACCATTTTTGCCTGTAATCAAAATTTTCATTTTTTTGTCTCTGTCGCTAAGCGAGTCAGATATTGGCCGTATTCATTTTTCATCATCGACTTAGCTATTTCAAGCAATTGATCTGTACTTAACCATCCGTTACGCCATGCGATTTCTTCAAGGCACGCTACTTTTAAACCCTGTACGTTTTCAATCGTTTGTACAAATGATGATGCTTCATGCAAGCTTTCGTGCGTTCCTGTATCCAGCCACGCAAAACCTCGGCCTAACAACTCAACATTTAACGTGCCATCCGCTAAATACATTTCGTTAAGGGTGGTTATTTCAAGCTCGCCTCGGTGCGACGGCTTAACTTGTTTTGCTAATTCAACTACGCGGTTATCGTAAAAGTAAAGCCCTGTCACTGCATAATTTGATTTAGGTTTTGTTGGTTTTTCTTCTATCGATATTGCTTTCATGCTTTCATCAAACTCAACAACACCAAAGCGTTCAGGATCTTTTACTTGATAACCGAACACCGTAGCACCTATTTCTCGGTTCGCTGCGTTTTTAAGAGTTTTGCTAAATGATTGACCATAGTAAATATTGTCACCCAGCACTAAACAAACATTATCGTTGCCAATAAACTTTTCACCAATAATAAATGCTTGTGCTAGCCCATCTGGTGATGGTTGTACTGCATACGTTAAATTAATACCATAATCTGAGCCATCACCTAATAATCGTTTGAAGCTATCATTATCTTCAGGGGTGGTAATAATTAATACATCACGAATTCCCGCAAGCATTAACGTAGACAACGGATAATAAACCATAGGCTTGTCGTAAACAGGTAATAGCTGCTTTGAAACACCGCGCGTAAGTGGGTAAAGACGAGTCCCTGAACCACCTGCTAGGATAATTCCTTTCATATTATTCTCCTTGAGCTTGTGTATTTAGTTCACCAAGACGCTCACGTTGATATGAACCATCCTGAACATTTTGACACCAAATTTGATTATCTAAATACCATTGAACAGTTTTATGTAGGCCTGTTTCAAAGGTTTCCTCTGGGGTCCAGCCTAGCTCTTTTTGCATTTTTGACGAATCTATTGCATATCTGCGGTCGTGGCCAGGACGATCTGCCACGTACGTTATCAGTTCGGAGTACGGGGAACCTTTAGGTACTAAAGTATCTAAAATACTACAGATGGTTTCTACTACTTCAATATTCTGCTTTTCGTTATGGCCACCGATATTATAGGTTTCACCCACTTTGCCTTCGGTTACTACTTTATAAAGTGCACGTGCGTGATCTTCTACATAAAGCCAATCACGTATTTGGTCACCTTTACCATAAATTGGCAGCTCTTTCCCCTCAAGTGCATTCAATATAACTAAAGGTATTAGTTTTTCAGGGAAATGGTAAGGGCCATAATTATTTGAGCAATTTGTAATTATGGTAGGTAAACCATAAGTACGCAGCCAAGCACGTACAAGGTGATCACTCGATGCTTTACTTGCTGAATAAGGGCTACTTGGTGCGTAAGTTGTTTGCTCTGTGAACAACGGTAGCTCACCCTCTTGCTCATCTGGATGCGGTAAGTCACCATAAACTTCATCCGTTGAAATATGGTGAAACCTAAATGCTTGCTTTGCTGTCTCAGCTAACCCATTCCAGTATTCTCGAGCTGCTTCGAGTAGATTGTAAGTGCCCACGATATTAGTTTGAATAAACTCTGCTGGGCCTGTGATTGAGCGGTCAACATGGCTCTCTGCCGCTAAGTGCATTACAGCATCTGGCATATGGGTTTTAAAAACTCGATCTAATTCTGTACGGTTACAAATATCAACTTGTTCAAATGCATAGCGTTCGCTTTTAGCTACAGATTTTAACGACTCTAAGCTCCCTGAATATGTTAACTTATCTAAATTAATAACCGAATCTTGGGTATTCTCGATGATATGGCGGATCACAGCAGAGCCAATAAACCCTGCTCCACCTGTTACTAATATTTTCATACTGAGTGTTTTAAAAAACCTTTAACGGAATAAATAAAAAAATGATACGTAGCTTTAAAAACATTTAGCTTTACAACTTCTCGATAAAATAACCACTGCCACTTTAATATTTCTAATTTATTTTGAGTCATACCTGAGTCAACACGATATAACGCAAGTACATTAGGAATACTTTGAGCCTTTGGTATTACTTTTAATATATCCAGCCAAAGCCCCATATCTTGTCGTTTGCGTATTAAAGGCATATACTTTTTACCCAACATTTCTGTATCGTACACTGCAGTTAGGCAACCAATGACATTACTACTTAATAATTTTTTATAGCAAGTAAACTTGGGGGGAATTAAAATGCCTCCCTTCTTATCGCCTTCAATTTTTTGATAAGCAGTAAACGTAAAGGCGTAGTTATTTTTAAGCATAAAACTAATCTGTGTAGTCAGCTTCTCAGCTAACCACTGATCGTCGGCATCTAAAAAAGCTATAAAGCGGCCTTTAGCTTGCTTAATAGAATTATTACGAGCAACACCCGCCCCACCATTTTCTTCATTTACAAAAAGCTTAATACGACTATCTTGATTACTGTATTGTTTAACTATTTGCTGAGTATTATCATTTGAGCGATCATCTGTTATTAACAATTCCCAGTTTTGGTAACTTTGCTTAACAACAGAATCAATAGATTGTGCAATATATTTTTCTGCATTGTATGCAGGCATGATTACTGAAACTAATGGTTTTTCCATTATCTCCCCATCCCGAACAACACAGTTTTCACAGTTAGCAATAAAATTTTAATATCTAACATAGATGAGTGGTGCTTAATATAATGAATATCGTATTTGTGCTTCCAAATCGCATCTTCAACTGAAGCACCATAAGGGTAACTAACCTGTGCTAAACCGGTAACCCCAGGTTTAACTGCATGCCTAAAGCGATAATATGGAATTTCTTTCTCTAAGTCCCTAATAAATACCTCACGCTCAGGCCTTGGTCCTACTATCGACATACTGCCTTGTAATACATTTATAAGCTGAGGTATTTCATCTATCCGTGTTTTTCGGATAAATTTACCTACCTTAGTCACTCGTACATCATTCTTTGATGCCCATTGCGCCCCGTTCTTTTCAGCATCACTGCGCATAGATCTAAACTTATAAACTTTAAATTCTTTATTATATTGACCTGTTCGTTTTTGCTTATATAAAACAGGTCCGGGACTTTCAATTTTAATTAAGACTGCAGCAATTAAAGCCAAAGGCAAGGTGACGATAAGTAGCAAAATAGAACTTATTAAATCTATTAAACGCTTAGTCACTTGAGTTCGTTTGTTTGACAATATTGAAAATGCTTTTTGGTGCAAAAAATAACTACTGTGAAGTAAACGTACCTCAGTATACTTTAAGCGCTCATCTAAATAGCTCACAAGCGGCTCAACCCAAGCACCACATTCTGTTGCATTAACCAAAAACTTGCGTTGTTCTTTAGTTAAATGTGCACTTTGGTAATGACACACTACTTTCTGAGTGAAGTCATGAATTGAATAATCATTGATAACAATATCGAATGAGTAATCATTAATAATACTTCCAATTTTTTTAGCACTTTCTGGTGGACAAAACACATAAATAACACTTTGTTTAAGCGCTTCTGATTTAGATTTAAAACTATTAGTAATAAAAACAGGTTTCATTACATCTAAGTTACTGGCGGAAGAGTGCTTTTCAGCTTCTACTGTTTTAACTTCCGGACTCATAGTTGGCCTTCCATTTATATAAATTATTTAATGTACAATTCGAAAACTTTCAAATAAAAAGCGCATTTATAAATCAACTTTCTAAGTTTAATTAAATTAAAAGCTCACCACTAAATTGCATTTTTGCAACTTTATATCTCAGCTTTATTTATATGCACTGAGACACTTTTTTCTAAATTGAGACAGTCAATTTAGACTATCTCATTGTAATTGCTTGTTTTTGTAATTTTATTTAAAAGTGCCCAATAGGCCACCTATTTCATATAGTTTCGAACTAATACAAGCATCACACTCAACATACCACCTAGCATTGTACCAAGTATTGCAATTAGTGCGCGTTTTGGCTTGAATTTTTCTTCTGGCACTAATGCCGCATCAATCGTTTTAAATACATATTCGTCGCGTACTTTAGCAAACATAATTGTTTTAGTTTGCTCTTCAACTAATTTGTAAAGTACCGCACGTATATCAGCAATTTTAGTTTGCTCTAGCTGCTGAGTTAAAAAGTCAGTGCTTTTTATAGCCTCTTGCACGTCTCGCTCTTTCATGGTTTGGTTAATATCTTGTATTAACCAGCTCACCCACTGCTTTGCAACATATGGCGATACATGCTCTACCGCTATTTTAACCATTCCCGTTTCTTTATCGCTGCTAGCACTTAGGATTTTACTAAATTTTTTATACGCTTCTTGCATTGAAGGCTCGGGTTTAAAAGGCGCTTTAACCTCACGCACCCATTTACTGTTTTCAGCATCGAATATCTCGCTATCATAAATAACTGTATTCGTTTGCATATCCCACGATTTAGCTGCCATCAAGTCGGCTAATATACTGTGCTTTTGAATGAAGTCACTGGTAAATTGGCGTGATTTTAATACCTCAATGGCTAATTGTGCCTTATTACTCGAACCACCACCTAAATTTACACCTGCTAAACTCGCTAAACCACCGAACTGCCCAGCCAATGCACTTAAGCCACCGCCACCTTCTTGCTCCGCTGGTGCAAGAAGTGCCTCAGACTTATAAATATTAGGTTGGTTAATAGCATAAACAACTGATGCAACTGCGAACAGTGCTGTAATTGCTATTATTATCCACTTACCTTGCCAAATTACAGCAAACAGCTCACGTAAATCGATTTCGTCATCAGCGATGTTGGGGTTTTGCATTGGTGTATTATTTTGCATTGGCTCGTTGTATTGTTGAGTGCTTGGGTTGTTCATATGGGTCTCGTGGTTCTAGTAAGTGGCTTCGGGCCGCGAGCTATTGGCTAAGAGCTATTTTTAATGACCGTTATTAATCTGCTTAGCATCTTTGCAATAACCTCACATTCTTCGAGAATATAACCTGCTTTTAAGCTATTGATATATCCTAATTCTGAAGCAATCATAACTTGTGTTTTTAATTCGCCTATGGAGCCTTTGGCAATCCATAAAAAGCGAGTTTTTTCTTTTTCAAAACCTCTTTCCATCCCCTCTGCAATATTGCTAGGTACAGAAACAGAGCATCTACACATTTGATCTTTTAGACCATAATCCTGGAGCTGCTGAAAGCTTTTATAAATTAATAAACTTAACTTAAATGCTCTTTGCCAAACTTCTAGATTTTCGTATTTCATTTTTAACTCTAAAGTAATACTTTAAAGTAAAAATGTAGCAGGTTTTAGCGTTTTTACAGTTAGTTAATTTTAGAGCTTCGAGCTTCGAGCTTCGGGCTCTAGGCTCGTCGCTGTAAGCTTATCTAGCCCTTCGGGCACGCTTCACGTTCCAGTTCGTCGCAGAGCTCCTCTCGCTCCAGCTTGAAAGCAAAACTATTTGCTTGTCTAGCCCTTCGGGCACGCTTCCGCCCCTAGGTTGCAGTTCCTACGGTCTGATAAAAAATAGGTTTTAGGTCCTAGGTTCTAGGTTCTA
>NZ_PNCN01000082.1:0-308 GCF_005886135.1 Pseudoalteromonas sp. S4741
GGCCTATCGCAAGTTAATACGTCCTTCATCGCCTCCAACTGCCAAGGCATCCACCGTGTACGCTTAGTCACTTAACCATACAACCCAAACGGGTCTTTGTTTTGTGACAGTTTAACTTCGCCAGAAGTTAATATTGAATACTAAAGTAGATACCAATTAACTATTCTATTGAATAATTAATGGCATTTTTTACTTTTGAAAACTCTGTACAAATAACATTGTTATTCATACGAATTTTATTATCAGCTTTTCCAAATTTTTAAAGAGCATATTAATCAGTTAACCCAGAGGGTAAAACTAACTAACAA
>NZ_PNCN01000083.1:0-340 GCF_005886135.1 Pseudoalteromonas sp. S4741
CGAGTCTCAAGGGCTTTTTCCAAGCTTGACTAGGCTTATCGCAAGTTAATACGTCCTTCATCGCCTCCAACTGCCAAGGCATCCACCGTGTACGCTTAGTCACTTAACCATACAACCCAAACGAGTCTTTGTTTTGTGACAGTTTAACTTCGCCAGAAGTTAATATTGAATACTAAAGTAGATACCAATTAATTATTTTTTTGAATAATTAATGGCATTTTTTACTTTTGAAAACTCTGTACAAATAACATTGTTATTTATACGAATTTTATTATCAGCTTTTCCAAATTTTTAAAGAGCATATTAATTAGTTAACCCTGAGGGTAAAACTAACTAACAA